>CAJQRP010000028.1 GCA_905612365.1 uncultured Candidatus Pelagibacter sp.
GGTTTTCTTTAACTGCACAGCATTGGATTATGTTGCATATGGTTATGCTTGCTTATTACAAGAATGAAACAATAACTAAAAATCAACTTTTAAAATTTATCGAAAAATCTTATCTAACATCAAATGTTTATATCGATACAGCTATTAAAAGAGGATATTTTAGGATTATTAGAAACCAAGAAGACAAAAGATCAATATTTATTTTACCATCAGTCGTAACAATAAAAACATTTGAAGAATTTGTTGATAGAAGAGAGTTTTTATATAAAAAAGTTTAAAGAATTCTCTTTAAAATATTTTCTTTTAATAAAAATTTATGAAACAGTACAGCTAAAATATGCAATGTAATTAATCCAATTAATGCATAATTTGCCAACACATGAATTGAATAAAACTGTTCAGAAAGCTCATAATTATAGGTTAAATTAATTTTTTTTAAAAAAATAACCAAGCTTTCACCATTAAATAGTTTTTTTAAGATACCTGAGATTGTGATTGAAAGTAAAGCAAAATATAAAAAGAAGTGATTTAACTTTGCTATAAATTTTTGCCCTAGAAAAGCACTACCTTTAAAATCAGGAGTTGGTGTTAATAATTTAAAAATTAACCTTATTAGGGTTGCATAAAATATGATTAATCCAAATAATATATGATAATTTTCTATATCAACTCTAGTTTGATCAAAGTCTAAATCTACCAAATAAAAGCCAAGCGGTATTTGAATTATTAATCCTGCGGCAGTTAGCCAATGGAATAATTTGCTGAGTAATCCATATTTGGATTTATTATTTAATACAGACATAATTAAATTAAACATATTATGACAAGAATTAAAAATACTTTATTTTTTATCTTTATATTATTTTATAGCTTAAATGCTTATTCTGAACAAACAGTAGAAGAGATTATCAAAGAAAGAAAATCTATTTTTAGTAAAAATTATAAAACTGCTAAAAGAGTTCAAGGTCTTGCTTCTAATGGAGATATAGATGAAGCAAAAAAACTAATGATTGAAATGAGTGATAATTATAAAAGATTAATAGACCTTTTTCCTGAAAATTCAAAAGTAGGATTTAAAACAGAAGTTTTGCCTTCTATTTGGGAAAATAAAGATGAATTTAATTTATTAATGACAAAAGCTTCAAGTAATATGATTGAGCTAACGTCTGTTATTGAAGGAGCAGATGATATGAAGGCAACTCTTGGAAAGTATATGTGGAGTAGCTGTAAGTCTTGTCACTCAAAATTTAGAGCTGAGCATTAAGATTTAGTTGTTTGTATTTGAAAATTTTAATATTATTAAATTATTAATGTCAGCCGTATTACCAAAATCAGCAAAAGTAGTAGTTATAGGAGGAGGTGTTGCAGGTTGTTCAGTTGCTTATCACCTTGCAAAATATGGATGGAAAGATACTGTATTATTAGAAAGAGATCAGCTAACATCAGGAACTACTTGGCATGCAGCAGGTCTTGTTGGTCAATTAGGAGCATCATCCACCATTACACGTCTTAGAAAATATTCCTTAAACCTTTATAAAGAATTAGAAAAAACAACTGGATTATCAACTGGATTAAAACAAAATGGAGCAATCACAGTTGCAAGTACACCAGAAAGATTACAGGAATTATTAAGACAAGCAACAGCTGCACAATTGTTTGATGTGAATGTTGAAAGTGTTAACAAACAAAGAATAAAAGAACTCTATCCTGTTATAAATGATGCTGACATTTTAGGTGGAGTTTATATGCCAGATGATGGTCAGGCAGACCCTATAGGGGTTACTAATGTATTAGCTAAAGCTGCAAAGATGGAAGGGGCTAAGATATTTGAGAAAACTCCTGTTGAAAAAATATTAGTTAAAGACAAGAAAATTGTTGGTGTTCAAACAAAATTTGGCAAAATTGATTGTGAATACGTTGTAATTGCAACTGGGATGTGGTCGAGGCAAATTGGAGAAGATATTGGTGTAAGTATTCCATTATATCCAAATGAGCACTTTTATATAATCACAGAACCATTAAATAAATTACCTAAAAACTTACCAGTTTTAAGAGACTACAACTCCTGTCTTTATTTAAAAGAAGATGCTGGGAAAATGTTAGTTGGGATATTTGAACCTAATGCCAAACCTGCCTTTAAAGACAAAGGAGTTGTTCCGGAAGACTTTTCATTTGGGGAGTTTCCAGATGATTTTGATCACTTTGAACCTTATTTGGAAAAATCATTTCAAAGATTACCCATGTTAGAAACTGCTGGTATTAGGAAATTTTTTTCAGGTCCCGAATCTTTTACACCTGATACACAATACCTTTTAGGAGAAACTCCAGAAGTGAATAAACTTTTTACTTGTTGTGGATTTAATAGCATCGGCATAGCAAGCTCTGGGGGTGCGGGCAGAGTTACTGCTGAATGGATGATTAATGGATACATGAATGAAGATTTATTTTCACTTGATATTAAAAGATTTCAAAAATTTCATTCATCTAAAAAATTTATTATGGAAAGGGTAACGGAAACTCTTGGTGATTTATATGGAATGCACTGGCCTTATAAACAGCATAACACTTCAAGAAATCAAAGACTATTACCTTATCATGAAGAATTAAAAAAAAAAGGAGCGTGTTTTGGTGTATCGGGTGAATACGAAAGACCTATGTGGTATGCACCAAATAATGAAAAAGCAGAATACAAATACAGTTTTGATTATCAAAACTGGTATCCTTCAGTTGAATTTGAAACAAAAAACACAACTACTAATGTTGGATTGTATGAGCTCTCTCCATTTTCAAAATATGAAATAAAAGGAGAAGAAGCACGCAGTGAATTACAAAGAATATGCACAGCTAATATTAAAGATGAAATAGGCAGATCAACATACACACAAATGCTAAATGAGGCAGGAGGAATTGAAACAGACTTAACTGTTATTTGTATTGATAAAAATCATTTTAGAATAATAAGTTCAGCTGCAACAAGAACTCATGATAAAGCACATATTTTAAAACATCTATCACCCAATTTAGAATTTAAAGATATTACGGATGATCTAGTTTGTTTGGGAATTTTTGGACCCAAAAGTAGAAATTTAATTTCAAAAATTTCAAATGATGATTTTAACAATGAAGCATTCAAATTCGGTTATGGAAAAATAGTAACACTTGGTTCAAAAAAAGTTTGGGCTCAAAGATTATCTTATGTAGGTGAATTAGGATTTGAACTTTATATAGAAAATAATGATGCTAAAGAAATTTATCAATTAATTGTTGATGAGGGAAAAAATCATAATTTATCTCATTGTGGTTCACATGCTATGGATACCATGCGAATGGAAAGTGGATTTTTACATTGGGGTCACGACATTTCACCTGAAGAAAATCAATACGAGGCAGGATTAAATTTTGCAATTAGTTATAAAAAAGAAACCAACTTTATTGGCAAAGAAAGCTTATTAAAAATAAAAGATCAAAAACAGAATAGAAGATTTATTATGCTATCACTTAAAGATAGTAAGCCAGGGACACCTTTATTATTACATGAAGAGCCAATTTATCTTGGTGATAAGATTATAGGAAGAACGACATCTGGAAATTATTCCTTTAATTATAAAAAAAACCTATCATTTGGATATGTAAGTTCAGTACATTCAAATGAAGAGCTCTCAAAAATGGACCTATATATTGAGGTTGCTAAACAAAAATTCCTAGCACTGGTAGAAATCACCCCCCTAAAAGACAAGCAAGCTAGATTTTTATAATTTTAGTTGCCGAGTTAAATAATTGGTGGTTAAATAATATTATGCAAAAAACTTATTTTCATGACCGTAAACATAACCGTGAAAAAAAAGTTCCAAAAAAAACTATTCCATTACAATATATTGATCAAAAGAGAATTGTAGATATCAATAAATTATTGAACCGAGTAAAAATAGATCAAAAAAATGAAACAAAACGAAAAATCATTTTTTATAGCTTAACAATTTTAGTCTTAGGTCTTTTTTCAACTCTTATAATGATTGTAAAATAATCATATTGATCAAAAGTTGATTGATCTAAATTAAAAATCTATTATAAATCAACAATAATTAAGTGGCGGGGTAGCTCAGTCGGTTAGAGCGCAGGACTCATAAGCCTGAGGTCAGTGGTTCGATTCCACTTCCCGCTACCATCTTTATGTTTCAGATACACAACTGTGAAAATAAAAAATTAATTATTTATTTTATAATTTGAATGATTCAAAAATTTTATAAAAATGTCAGAAATATATTTTAAATCACTTTTAATCATACCCTGATGACAGCCAATCAAAATTCCATTTTTCATCACATCATCAGCAACCAGATTACATTTAGGGTGATATTTATAATATCTATTTTTCATTACGGGTTGTTTAAGTATATTACCTGTAAATATAGTTCTTGTTTGTATATTATTTTTTTCAAAAAATATTTGCATTTGTTTTCTATCAAAATAATTGTTTTTTTTTACAACCAATGGAAATGCTAGCCAAGGTGTTTTTATTTTTGGATACTGTTCTGGTAAATTAAAAAACATATCAAACTTACCAAAAAAACTCTTTAAATATTCAAAATTCTTATGTCGTATATTAATATTATTTTTTAATTTTTTTGTTTGCTCAATTGCAAAGGCAGCAGATAGTTCTGATGGTAAAAAATTATATCCAAGTTCTGTAAAAATATACTTACCGTCATAATCAATATTTGAAATTTTAACATTAAATCGCTTACTAATACTTTCTGACTCTCCAAAGTTTGCTGAAGATCTACCCCATCCTCTTAATAATTGAGCACGTTGATATAATTTAAAGTCATTAAAACAAACCATACCCCCTGTTCCTGCACCATTAATGATGTGGGAAGCATAAAAACTATTAGTAGTTACATCAGATAATTTACCAAGATTCTTATTATCCAATTTATAACCAATTGTGTCAGCAGAATCTTCGATAACTTTTAAATTATATTTTTTTGCAATAGTATTGATTATTTTCCAGTTAGCTATGTTGCCAATAAGATTGGGTATCATTATTGCAACTGTTTTTTTATTTATACATTTTTCTATTTGAGAAACATCCGCAACAAATTTATTTTTTTCTACACCTATAAAATGAGGTATAAGCCCCAATTGATAGATAGGTGCAATAGTCGTAGAAAAAGTTAAATTTGGTGTAATTATTTCTGAATCTTTCTTAAAATTAAAAGAAGCAATAGCTAGTAAGTTTGCTGAAGAACCTGAATTAACCATTAATCCATATTTTTTTCCAAAAATTTTAGACACTATAGACTCTAAAATTTTTACATTTTCTCCATCTACCAAAGATAAGCTTTTATGTTTTAGAACTTTAATTACAGCGTTAATTTCTTTTGAATCGTATACTGCTTTACCATAATATATTTTTTTCATAGATATTTATGCCTTTTTACAAATTCTTTTAGAGTTATGTTTAACTTGTCTTTTTTTGAAATTATAGGATTTGTATAAGGCCATTTGATATTTAAATCAATATCATTCCACAATATACCTCTCTCTTGATCTTTATCTCTATAGTTTGAATTTTTAAAATAAACTAAATTAGATTTTTCTAATGACAAATAACCATGAGCAAATCCTTTTGGAATAAAAATTGATTTTTTATTTTTTTCAGATAATAACACTTTGAACATTTTACCAAATGTTTTAGATTTTTTTCTAAGGTCAATGCACATGTCGATAATACTTCCCTCTAAAACAGTAACTAACTTTTCCTGTTGATTTTTTGTTTGAAAATGAAACCCTCTAAATACATTTTTTTTTGATTTAGCAAAATAATGGAAAACTAAATCTTTTTTTAATATCTTTTTTTTATATATTTCTCTTAAATATCCTCTCTTATCAGCAAAAGCATTGGCCTCAATCAGTTTTAAACTACTAAACTTTGTGCTAATTATTTTCATTTATGTATTCAAGTAAATCTTTTTCTATAGTAAATTTTTGTTTCCAATAGGGAAGTGTTTTAATTCTTTTTTTAATTTTTTTTTCAATTTTATTATCTAAAATTTCAAATTTAATTTTTTTATCAATCTTTTGATTTAGTTGCTTTATCAACTTAACCATATTGGTAAAATTTTTAGATTTAATAATATAATCACCTGACTTAATCTCTTTATTTATAATCAAACTAATTGCTTGGTTTATATCGTTAACATTTAAAAGATTTAGAGCTAGTTTTTTGGAGTTTATTCTTACTTTTTTATTTGCTTTTTGATTCTTTACAATTGTGTGTATTATTTTTTCTCTATAATCATTTTTACCATAAATATCATGCAGAAATAAATTATAAAATTTTATATGTCGATTTGTAATTTGGTAAAATTTTAAAATATCCAAAAAACTTTTTTTGGTTGCTGCATAAAGATTCTGCGGATGATAATCTTGTGAATTCTTATGGATCATTACAGATGTTAAATTAATATATTTTTTTAGTTTATTTTTTGGAAAAGCCTCTAAAACAGAAGATGTAAATAAAATATTTGAATTAATTAAATCAATCATTTGTAAATAATTGTGACTTCTTAAATACTTTGAGGCTAAATTAATTATTATATTAGCATCTAAATTAGAAACCTTTTTTTTAATTTCATAAACATTATCTATAAAAATTGGATAGAAATATTTATACTCTTTTTTAAGTTTAATAGATTGAAGTTTATTTATTCTCTTATTTCTAAGAATTGCATACACATGATATTTCTTATCTAACAAGTAGGTAGTCAAATTTTTGCCAATAAAACCAGAAGACCCAGTTATTAGTACTTTTTTACTCACTAAACTATCTTTAATTTAGGAACTGGAATAATCCATTTTCCGTTTTTTTTAGAATAATTATTTTCTTTCAAAAGGATTTCTTTTTTATGATTCCAGGCAAACAATATGCAATAATCACTTTTTGTTTTTCTAAAATTATCTGAATTTTCTATCTTAATTAAACTTTTCCCAGGTGTGTATTTGCCAATTTTGGTTTCAGAGTTATCAAAAATTTTATCAATTAATTTATTATCAATGCCACAAAAATTTAAAATTGTACTGCTTTTTGCTGGAGCACCGTAACCAACAATAATTTTTTTTTTATCCTTTAGATCTATCAATAATGATTTTAATTTTTTTTTCAAAAAGTTAATTTTATCTTTGAACTTTAAGAAAGTTGATAATTTATTAACTCCAAGTTTTTTTTCCAAGCTCATGTGTGTTAGAACATTTTTAGTTATTTTTTTTACATTTTTTTTAGCAATAAAATATCTTGAACATCCGCCGTGGTTATTATTGTTTTCTATATGATATATTTCCATCCCATGCTTCCCAAATAAAAAGTTCATTGAGCTTAAGGACCATATATACATGTGTTCAGCATAAATTTGATCATATGCGTTTTTTTTTAACATTTCATTTAAAGACGGATCTTCAGTTATGATTGTTCCATTATCTTTAATTAACTCACCCATTCCTTCAACTACACCATTTATATCTTCAATATGATGCATAGTGTTAGTGCACACGATTACATCAGCCTTACCATACTTTAATTTAATTTTTTTTGCAGTCTTTGTGTTAAAAAAAGCATTCAAAGAATTTATCCCTTTTGATTTTGCTATATCGCAAACATTTTTTGATGCATCAATTCCTAAATGACCAATTTTTTTTCTTGAAATATTTTCTAAAAAAATTCCATCATTAGAACCCACCTCAACAACAAATGAATTTTTATTAAGCTTTAAGTTTTTAACTATATTTTTTGATAGTTCACCCCAGTGTTTTTTCATAAATTTAGATGTAGATGCAAGATAGGCGTAATTCTCATTGAACATCATTTTAGCCTTAGGGACCTTAATCAATTGAAAAGTAGTACAATTTTTACAAAAACCAGCCTCCATTTTATAAAAAAACTGTTTTTTAAAATTATTTTTTTTAATAAAAGAATTGGCTATTGGCATGCTACCAAAAGACATAAACCCCTTGATTTCTTTAAAACAAACTCTGCATTTATTTATAGTCAAAGTGATTTTATTTCCTTTCTAAATTGATTTAGAGACATACCTTTTGTATCTCTTTTTGAGGTAATTATTTTTTTATTTTTCATTTTTAAATGAATTTCATTATCATTAAAATCTAAAACTTTTTCATGTTTCTTAAACCAATAATTTGACAAAAGATAAACTAATTTATTATCTTTTTTTAAGCACAAATATCCATGCGCAAAACCTTTGGGTATATATAAAATTGAATTTTTTTTTAGATGAAAAATAAAAGTTTTGGTAAATGTTTTTGATTTCTTTCTTAAATCAACACAATAATCAATTATCGATCCTTTTGTAACAATAAGTAATTTTTCTTGCTGTTTTTTCTTTTGAAAATGAAGCCCTCGAAAGACGTTTTTTTTTGATGAAACTAAAATAGAGTAGTCAAAATTAATGTTTAATTTTTTTTTTTTAAAAGTTTCGATTAAGTATCCTCTACTGTCTAAGTTAACTTGAGTTTTTAAAATTTTTGGATAAATATAATTCATCTAAATTAAGTTTTTTAGGTAATCTGAATAATCACAATTTCCATAGAATTTAATTGATTTAATTATAGCCTCATTCTTAATCCATTTATTTCTTAACGCAATTTCCTCTATACAAGCAATTTTTAATCCTTGCCTTTTTTCTATAATTGAAACGAATTGAGATGCATCGAAAAGATCTTTAGTTGTGCCAGCATCCAGCCAAGAACCACCCCTTCCAATACGCTCAATTTTTAGCGAATTATTATTCTTATATTTTTTTATTAAATCTGTTATTTCAAGTTCATTTCTTTTCGAGGGCTTAAGTTTTTTTGAATAGCTAACCACCTTATTATCAAAAAAATATAATCCAGTTATTGCTAGGTTTGATATTGGTTTTTTTGGTTTTTCAGAAATTTTTTTTATTTTATTTTTGTTAGTTAGCTCAATGACTCCATATTTTGATGGATTTTCTACTGGGTATAAGAAAATAGTTGATCCTTTATTTTCTTTTAAAGCTTTTTTTAATTTCAATGCTAGTCCCTGACCATAAAAAAAATTATCTCCCAGTATTAAAGCTACACCTTTTTTATTAATAAACTCCTCTCCAATTATAAAAGCTTGAGGAAGACCTTCTGGTTTTTTTTGTTCTTTATAAGTAATATTTATACCTAGGCGACTACCATCACCGAGAAGTTTTCTATAAGAATTCGCTTCGGTAGGATTAACAATGATTAATATTCTTTTTATGCCCGCTAACATTAAAACAGAAAGTGAATAATAAATTAGAGGTTTATCATACAGGGGTAATAATTGTTTATTTGTAACTTTTGTTAATGGACTTAATCTAGTGCCATGCCCGCCAGCTAATATAATTCCTCTATCAATCATTTAAATTATATCATTTATTAATTAAATCTTAATTAATGGTCTATACCAAGATTTTTTATTTATGTAAGCATTAAATAGCCCAGAAAATCTAGCAAAATAAATTTTAAATCTATCTTTATCAAAAAAAAAGTAAAAAAAAGATTTTGCAAGAGATCTTATGAAAACAGGGAATGTTATAATGTAAGCATACATTAAACCATTATGTTTTTTATTAAAATAAAATTTAGACCACATAAAATGCCAGTTTTTACATATTTCTATTTCCGTTGCTGTGTTGCTTTTGTAGAATCCTCCCGTCATATGCTTTACTTTTGAAGCTGGAACTATGTAAGTTTTTTTTCTAATTTTATTAAATCTTTTACATAAATCATGATCCTCATAAAATAGAAAAAATTTTTCATCCCAACCACCCATCTTTTGAAATTGTTTTTTTTCAACAAATATCGCATAACCTTTGCATGTTTCAACTTCTATAATCGATTTATCTTTATAATATTTTGTTGCTGGGGATAAAAATGCAAACTTATTATTTAATTTATAAGCAGTCGCAAGTAGATTCTTAAGTGTATTTTTTTCAAGTATAATATCTGGTGTTGTCATAAAAACATATTTCGTTTTGGCATGCTTAATACCAAAATTCATAGCTGCACCATAACCAATATTTGATAATAAAATAACTTTAGTTTTAGAAAATTTTTTTTCTAAGTTAATTTTAAGATTTTTATCTCTTGATGTTTCTACAATTATTTTATTATATTTACTGCCTAAATTTCTTAAACACTTTTCAATTCTCGAGTCGCTTTTGTAAGAGACAATAATAATCGTAATACTCATATTTATGAATTATAAATATTTATATAGATTAATCTATTTCTAATTTAGATTATGTAAAAAGGTTATTTTTTTAAACCTAACCTTTTAGTAATATCTTTTTTATCGAATGACGAGTAATAACTTAGGTTTTCTAGATACCAATTAAATGTCTTTAATAACCCAATTTTAAATTTTGTTTCTGGACGCCATTTTAGCTCTTTTAATATTTTTTTGCTATTAAGTGCATATCTTATATCGTGGCCAGGTCTATCTTTAACAAATTTAATTTTAACATTCTTTCCTACTTTAAATTTCATTTTAGCAAGTTTAAGTAAATTTTGACTAATTTTAATATTGGTAACATCTTTGTTAGACCCGATGTTATAAAAATTTCCAATTTTTCCATTCTTAGATATTTTGTAAAGAGCGTTACAATGATCTTCTACAAAAATCCACTCTCTAGAATTAATTCCTTTTCCATAAATAGGTAAGTTTTTGTTATTAAGAATGTTATAAATTAATTTAGGTATCAATTTTTCAGGGTGTTGCTTTGGGCCATAATTATTTGAACAATTTGTTATTATTGCAGGTATCTTGTAAGTTTTTACATATGAAGAAACAAGGTGATCTGATGCTGCTTTTGATGCTGCATAAGGTGAACTCGGATTATAAGGGTAGTTTTCACTCGTTCTTCCTTTTAAAACATCCCCATAAACCTCATCGGTTGAAATATGAATTAGTTTTGTTCTATTTTTTTTTGAAAAATCTCTAAAGCACTCTAGTAAATTATAAACACCTAAAATATTGCTATCAATAAAGTTTTTAGGATTATCAATGGATCTATCTACATGAGTTTCGGCTGCCAAATTAAATATAATATTTGGTTTATATTTTAAAATTATTTTTTTTAATTCTTTATCTTTAATATCACATTTGATGAATTTGTAATTTTTTGAATTTTTAAACTCTTTTACGTTATAAAAACTTGAAGAATACGAAACTTTATCAATATTTATTACGGAGTAATTTTTTTTTAGTAATAATCCAATTAAGTTACTACCTATAAAACCCAATCCACCTGTTACTATAATTTTTTTCATTATTAATGCCCTGGGAATTCAATTAAGCTTTCCACATCATATCCTTTTTTGACTAAATTGTCAGAACCATTTAAATCAAACAAGTTTATAACAAATAAAAAAGCAGCAACCTTGGCCTTTGACATCTCTACCAGTTTTGCTGCAGCTTCAGCTGTTCCTCCTGTTGCTATTAAATCATCTATTATTAAAACTGAATCATCTTTATCAATTGAATCTTTATGTACTTCAATAGTCGCTGTTCCATATTCTAATTCAAAATCAACAGAGTGTGTATCAGCTGGAAGTTTATTTTTTTTCCTAAACATAATAAAAGGTTTTTTAAGTAAATAAGAAACTGCAGAGGCAAATACAAATCCTCTTGACTCAATTGCAGCAATTTTATCTATCTTATAATTTTTGGATCTTTCAATTATTTGATTAATGCATTCTTCAAATGCATCTGCATCTTTAATTAGCGTTGTTATATCTCTAAATAAAATTCCTTTTTTTGGATAATCTGGAATAGACCTAATATAATCTTTTAAATTCATAATATTAATATATTTATATCTTTAGTAAAAAAAATCTATGGACAAATTATTCCTAGCAGCAATTAAGCAAGAAACGATTGGATTAGACTATTTTAATCATGTTGGGGTTGGAAAAGTTAATGCAACTTACAACACTTTAAAGTTAATTAACATTTACAAACCAAAACTAATTATCAATTATGGTACTGCAGGAGCAATTAATACTAAACTAAAAGGAATCGTTGAGTGCACTAAATTCTATCAAAGAGATATGGATGTTAGAGGATTAGACTTTGAACTGGGAGAGACACCCTTTGATAAAATTAAAGAAATTATTACATCAAAAGATGGTTATTCTTGTGGAACGGGAGATAGTTTTGTCAATAAAAAGATAGATATGGAAGTTGATGTGGTTGATATGGAAGCCTATGCTATTGCAAAAGTTTGTAAGTTAGAAAATATTGAATTTAAATGTTTTAAATATATATCTGATAATGCGGATGAAAATGCTGACAATGATTGGAATAAAAATCTAGCTCTAGGGGCCACTGCATTTACAAGCTTAATAAACACTCAGTTTTAATTTAATAAGTAAAATATCAAAAAATTCATTAATTGTTGAAAATTATCAATACGCCTATATAAAATCTACAAATTTAATATTAATAAAAAATTATAAGAGGGAATAATTTTTATGACTAAAGTAGGTGAGCATATAACTTTAGACATCATAGGCACTACTCAAGAGTATGACCCTTCAGTCTACGAGAATGTAATACGTAAAATTGCAAAAGCTGCAGAAGTTACAATTCTCGAAATTTCAAAGTATAAATTTAAACCGCAAGGTTTTACTATACTTGCCTTATTAGCTGAAAGTCACATCAGTTTTCATACCTTTCCAGAAAAAGGGATTATTAGTTTTGATTTTTTCACATGTGGAAAAGTAAGTCCTTCTATTGCACTCGATATTGTTAAAAAAGAATTTAAACATAAGAGAATTGTTAAAAAAGAATTTGATAGAGATACAAAGTCTTTGTATCATGATATTTACAGTTCGCCTGGATTACAAAAATCTTATGTAGTAAATGAAGTTTTAGAAGATTTTAAATCTAAAGTGGGTCAACATATTGAAATATTAGAATTAGAACAATTTGGTAAATCATTATTTATTGATGGTGAGATTCAAGTTTCTTCAACAGATGAACATTTATACAGCTCAACATTTGTTGGTGCAGGTCTTGATTTAAATAAAGATAATGAAAAAGCAGCTATCATTGGTGGTGGTGATGGAGGTGTTGCTAGAGAGTGTATTTCTAAAGACTTTAGTTTTGTTGATTGGTATGAGCTTGATCCTGAGGTTGTAGATATTTGCAACAAACATTTAGGAGATATTGGAAAAAAAGCTACTGAAAAAAATTCAGTAAAATGTGTATGGGGAGATGCTTTTGAAAGTATAAAATCTGTAAAAGATGATACGTATGATCATATATTTGTTGATCTTAACGATGACCAGTTTTGTATAGATCTTGCTGCAAAAAATATGGATTCTATGATTAGAATTTTGAAACCAAAAGGAGTGATTACAGCTCAGGTTGGAAGCCAAGATAAAAAGCCCAAACAAGTTGATAGCTGGCTAAATGTATTTAACCATCACTTTGGAAACACTAAGTTATCTAGAATTTATATCCCTAGTTTTGATTGTACTTGGAATTTTTCTTCTTCAATAAATCATTAATTTTTCTTTTTTAATTATTAAATTTGTGAAATAATTGTCATAAACTAAAGGAGAATATAATGAATAAATTAAAAACTTTTGGATTGGGATTGCTAATTTCCTTATTCCTAACAATATCTTCAAATGCTGAGTCTATTAAAATTGGAACAGAAGGAGCTTACCCACCATGGAATAATACTGATGCTTCAGGAAAGCTTGTTGGTTTCGAAATTGAACTTGGAAACGAGTTATGTAAAATAATTAAACAAGAGTGTACTTTTGTTCCACAAGATTGGGATGGAATGATACCAGCATTATTGATGAGAAAATTTGATGTAATTATGGCAGGAATGTCTATTACACCTGAAAGACAAAAAACAATTACATTTTCACAAGGATACGCAACAGAACCAGCTACGCTAGCTGTAATGAAAGGGTCAAGCCTTGAGAGTATGAATACACCAGATGCTATTAATTTAAATAGAAGTGGATCTGATGTTAAGAAAACTTTAAAAACAATTACAGAATCATTAGCTGGAAAAACGGTTTGTACACAAACTGGAACTATTCACCAAAACTTTTTAGAGTCTGGTGACGTAGGTAAAGTAAATGTTAGAACTTACAAAACTCAAGACGAAGTAAACTTAGACTTAACTTCTGGTAGATGTGATGTTGCATTAGCTGCTAAAGCTTCATTTGTAGAATTTGCTGAAGCCTCTGGAAAAGCAGTTGTAACAGTTGGACCTAATTTAGCAGGTGGCGCTTTTGGAGACGGTGTTGGTGTTGGAATTAGACAAGGTGGAGATGATACGATTGGAAAAAGAGACGCTAAACTTCTAAAAGACTTCAACAAAGCAATCGATAAAGCTAGAAAAGATGGAACTATTAGTAAACTTGCTATTAAGTGGTTTGGTGACGACGTTTCTATGTAATTAATTTCAGATTTGGCGACTATAATATATAGTCGCCAGTCTATATGGAACTTCTCGCATTCGGTAAAACAGGTTGGGGTGATGAATTATTTTATGCAACCCTAATGACAATTGCAGTAGCAGTTACTGCAATGTTAATTGGTTTTTTATTTGCGTTAATCTTTACGCCACTTAAATTATCAAATAATAAATTTTTAAATTTCATTGGAAATACTTACACCACAGTAATCAGAGGTGTTCCAGAGTTATTAGTGATCTACCTTTTCTTTTTTGGGGGCAGTGGAGCAATAATGTATGTTGCTTCAATTTTTGGATACTTTGAATATATAGAAATTAATGCATTTATTACGGGTTCAGTTGCAATCGGTATTATATCAGGAGCTTATTCAACGGAAGTATTTAGAGGTGCTATTCAATCAATAGACAAAGGTCAATTTGAAGCTGCCAAAGTTTTAGGTGTTAGTAAATTTGTACAATTTTATAAAATAATTTTTCCTCAAATGTTAAGACTTGCTATTCCGAACTTAAGCAATGTTTGGCAAATCACTTTAAAAGATACATCTTTAATATCAGTTACAGGTTTAGTTGAGATTATGAGACAATCTTATATTGCAGCGGGTTCCACTAGAGATCCTTTACTCTTTTATTGTTTTGCTGCAGTTTTATATTTGATGCTAACATTTTTGAGCATGAAGCTAATTAATAGACTTGAAGTTAAATATAGTAGGGGCTTTTAATGGATTTTGATTTAATGATAACAAGTTTGCCAAAATTACTTAGTGCAGCAGTTATAACTTTAAAATTGTTATCGGCATCTTTAATCATTGGCTTATTTATTGGATTTTTATTTGCAGTTTTAAGATTAAATAAAAACCCATTTATTAGTAAATTTGCTTATGGGTATTCTTATCTATTTAGAGGAACCCCATTATTGGTTCAGATATTTATAATTTATTATGGTCTTGGACAAATCGAATGGTTAAGATCAACCTTTCTTTGGGTCATTTTAAAAGAGCCTTATTGGTGTGCAATTATTGCATTCGCTTTAAATACGGGAGCTTATACTTCAGAAATTTTAAGATCTGCTTTTCAAACTATAAAACCTGGAATTATAGAAGCGGGTAAAAGTTTAGGGATATCAAGTAAAATTATTTTATATAAAATTCAAATTCCAGTAGCGATCAGACAATCTTTACCAGCCTATGGTAATGAAATTATATTAATGATGAAGGGTACATCCCTTGCAAGCACAGTAACCTTAATGGATATTACTGGTGTTGCAAAACACATTGTATCGACGACTTACAAACCTTTAGAGGTGTTTCTTTTAGCAGGTGGAATTTATTTATTTATGACTTTTATCATTCACAACGTGATAAAATATTTAGAAAAAAAATATAGTTTTCAATAAGAGGTATATTCTTTAATCTCTTTAATCTTAGAGCCTGTATGGGTATTTATCTCTAGCTTTATCTTAGCACGATCATCATTTAAAAAGTGAACATCTCTTGATAGTTTTATAAAATTTTCAGTAAAATCAGAATTTTTTTCACACAATCTTTTATCATCTTCAATTACCCATAACTTTGCATTAATATCTTTTAGTGATTGAAAAAGAGTATTAAGTTTTTCATCAGATTTAACTTTGTTATCTAATTGATTTTTTAAGATACTGTGCTCATCATTAATAAATTTTAGTTTTTCAGGATCTTTAATTTTTTCTTGTTTAATCTCTAAAATAGAAATTTTATCCAGAAGTTCACCAACCGATACTTCAACTAGAATTTTATTCATAAAAATTTATACTATGTTAAGTTGTTAGAAATATGTCTAATATTTTAATTATCAAACATGGTTCTTTAGGAGATATAGCCCAAGCTTGCGGGGCAATTCAAGATATTTCTGAAAACTACCCGGAAGATCAAATACATATATTAACAACAAAACCTTATTTTGAATTATTTAGAAAAAATCCATTTATTCACAATGTTATTTTAGACAAACGTCTATCAAGGTTTAATTTAATTTATCTATATTTATTGATGAGAACTTTAAAGAAACTAAAGATAAAAAAAGTTTATGATTTACAAAACTCATCTAGAACAAAATTTTATAAGAATATTTTATTTCCAAAAGCAAATTTTATTACTTGGTCTAGTTCAGAAACTACCTTGCCAAGCAATATCTCAAAAGAAGAATTTGATAAAAATCCTGTTCTAGATAGATTTGACCATCAACTAAAAACTTCTGGAATTAAAACTGAGCACACAATGAAGCCAAACTTTAGTTGGGCTCTCACCAACATTGATAATATTAAACAAGAATTTAATTTAGATAAATATATTGTTTTATTTCCTTTTTGTTCAGTCCATCTAACTCATAAAAAATGGCCCCATTACAATGAGCTAATAGAGTTAATTAAAAATAAATATGGAGACCAAATTAAAGTTGTAGTAGCTCCAGGACCATCTGAAATTGATGATGTGAAAAACATTAATGCCGTTTCAATTTTAGATAAAGGTAAAGCTCTAGGTATTCCTCAACTTGCAAGTTTGATTAAAGAAAGCTCATTTGTTATTGCAAATGATACGGGCCCAGCTCATATCTCCTCACACCTTGATGCAAAAGGACTAACTTTATTTGGTAAACACACAACTGCCTACAAGGTTAGCATTGAGAGAGAAAACTTTAAAGCAATACAAGTTGATGATTTAGAAAAACTAAGCGCAAGTAAAGTGCTAGAAAAAATATTAATTTAATATTTTTTTATATTCTTCGATAATTGTACTCCACTTAAATTTAGCAGAATTTTCTTTGGCAGCCTTTCCATACTCAAGGAATTTATTATTTTCTAACATTAAATTAATTGATGAATAAACTTCATCTAATTCATTACCATCACAGATTAAACCCGTTTTCTCATGTTCGATTGCATCTGCTGCGCCCCCATCCTTACCTCCAAGAGAGGGCAATCCATATTGTGCAGCTTCAACATAAGCGATGCCAAATCCTTCAACAGATTTTTTATGAACAACTGAAGGCATGACAAAAATATCTGATTTAACAACTAATGCATTTTTTAATTCATTAGAGATATCTTTAAAGAACATGACTTGGGGTTGAAGACCTAGTTCTGCTACTAATTTTTTAACATTTTCTTCTTCGTCTCCATAACCCACACAAATGTAGATAATACTTGGGTAGATTTGTTTTAAATTTCTAAGAGCCATAATTACTTTTTCATGATTTTTTCTTTTATCAAACCTAGAGACAGTAATTAATCTAGGAGATTTATGTTTTAATAAATTCTCTACTTTATCTAAAGTTTTTTTATCCAATTCTTCAACTGGATCAACACCAGGATTAATAACTATAATCTTATCTTGCTGAACACCCAATGAAATAGCTAAATTTTTAGTGTACTCAGAATTAGCAACAATGGTTTTAACATTATCTAAAACCTCTAATACTCTTTTATTAAGAGAGGTACCTTTTTCATGATTAATTTCTTTACCATGGATCAAGCATATCTTTTTTTTATTCGTTTTAAGATGTTCTAAACTTTTCCAATGATCAACGATAATGCCATCAATTTTATTTTCTTTAATAAATTCATTAATGAGTTGAGCTTTTCTATATTTTCTAAGAAGCTTTATGCCACCAACACGCTCTATTGAAAAAGAAACTTGTTCGTCAAATAATTTATGATTTTCATGATAATCAGCAAATACTTTTATCATGTGGTGTTTTGAAAGTTCATTTACTAAACCCCACATTAAATTTTGCATACCACCCACTTCTGGAGGAAATGTTTTTGTAACTACTAAATACATTAATTATCTAACCATTTAATACCACAGCCAACACTTGGAATTTGTGCTTCAGGACCTTTGCCCGTCTCAGCTATTTGTTTCATTGCTATAAATAAATCACTATCACCAGCTCTTAATGGTTTTAAATTGTTTAATTCTCTTATTCTACCTCTGTATTGTAATTCTAAATTATTGTTGTATCCAAAAAAATCAGGCGTGCACACAGCGCCATAGTTCTTGGCTATAACTTGAGTTTCATCTAGTAGATAGGGAAAGTTAAAATTATGGTCTTCATGAAATTTGACCATTTTATCAAAAGAGTCTTCGGGATAATTAATTGAGTCATTCGAACATATGGCTACCGCTTTAATACCAAGTTTTTCCAAATTTTTACAATCTTCCACAATATCTTTAATAACAGCTTTTACGTAAGGGCAGTGGTTACAAATAAACATAACCAAAGTTCCATTTGTCCCTTTAACGTTATTTAATCTAATAATTTCGTTATTAGTGGACTTTAATTCAAAGCTTTTAGCAGCTTGTCCGAAATCACATATTGGAGTTTTTAACGGCATGTTATAATAATATATAAGTTATGTTTTATGATTTGGAAGATAAAAAAGTAAAAAATTTAGGTGAGAATTGGTCTGCATCTAATGCATCTATCATTGGAGACGTTACTTTAGAAAAAAATACCAGCATTTGGTTTAATGTTACATTAAGAGGTGATGTTGAAAATATTTATATTGGTGAAGGGTCCAATATTCAAGATGGAAGTGTATTGCATACGGATCCAGGCTATCCATTAAAAATTGGTAAAGATGTAACCATTGGTCATTTAGTTATGCTTCATGGTTGCACCATTGAAGATAATTCTTTAATTGGAATTGGTGCTGTAATTTTAAATGGAGCAAAGATTGGAAAAAATTGTATCATTGGTGCCAATGCACTTGTTACAGAAAATAAAGTCATCCCTGATAATTCTTTAGTGGTAGGTTCACCAGGTAAAATTGTAAGACAAGTATCAACTGAAGAGGTAAAGTTAATTACTGAAAATGCCATTCACTACCAGGATAACTGGAAAAAATATTCCAAATCAGTTTTTTAAAACCCAAAATAGGTTTTTTTGTGTTACAATTAAAACTATTTAAGTAAGACTAACTACTATAAGCACTAATTATGAAAAAAATAATTTTAATACTAGTATCAATTCTCTTTGCATCAAATGTATATGCACATTCTACTAAGGGTGTAACTCCTAACTTTGATTATAAGCAAAATTGCACAAAAAAAAATTCAGTATTAAATTATATTTCAAAACACAAGCTGTATAAAAAAGATAAAGGTGAAATAATTAAATTTAATTCATATACAGCTTTTGATGTACAAAATGTAATGAGTGGAAGTTATAAAAAAAACCCAATAGAAATAACAGGCTTACTTACTTTACCAAAAGGAACAGGCAAGGTTCCAATTGTAATTATTACTCATAGTAGTGGTGGACCAGTAATGTATGTCTGGAACGACTTTAATTACCACGCTTATAGAAATCTTTTAGATGCAGGAATTGGTGTAATGTTTATTGATAATTTTTGCCAACGAGGAGCAAGAGAAACATACAGAGACCAATCTAGAGTACCAGCTATAAGTGGTGCAATTGATGCCATGATGGCTTTAGAATTATTGAAATCTCACCCTAGATCAAATGGAAAATTTGGAACTAATGGTCACTCAAGAGGTGGGACGAATTCTCTTTATTTAGGAGAGGTTAAATTCACATCGAATTTTATTGAAGGAACAAAAGGTTTTGATGCAATTCTTGGTGAAGCAGCTGAATGTAGATTGGCAGGTTTATTTTTAGAACCAGAGTTAACATCTAATACAAAATTACTTTATGTTCATGGTGAATTAGACAATTATACCCTAGCAAAAGATTGTGAGGCACATGTTAAAAGAATTAAAGCAAAACCAGGACAAGTAAAAATTGATATTAAAAAGGGGTGGTATCATGATTGGCATGCTGGCTTTAAACCAAAAAAAGTAAAAGCACAGAACCTGAATAAGTGTCCAGAAATATTTGTTGATAATAATGGCTTTGTTGTAGGTCCAATGATTGATCTTGTTTTAAATAAATACAAAGTTTTCCCATCTATGGAAGCTGCCAGGAAAGCTTCTGAAGATGAACCAGTTAAAACATTCAAAAAAATGTTTAAAATATTTAAACAAGAAAAATGTATTAAAAGAGGTGTGATGATAGGTGGTAAACATATCGATGAATATATGCCTCAATTTATGAACTTCTTTAAAGAAAACCTACTTTAAGTTGTGGTTAAAAATGTAAATAGTGGGTTAATTTACTCAGCAATAAATCTTCACATTAATCATTTTTTAAATGTAAAAAAACTTGTGAAACATGATTATGAAAGTCACATGATTTTGTTAACAGTATATTCACATTTTCTTTTTCAAACAATTGTCAAAGGCAAATCATTTAGTTGGAAAGAAGTTTTTGAAAAAACGGAGACCGAAGAGCACAAGACATTAATGAAAGATAGAAAATTGACAATTTTTTCAGTCGCACAAAACCTATTGATGCCTCAAGAAACAGTAAGAAGAAAATTAGAAAAATTATGTAATAGAAAATTATTAGATTATTCTAAATCAGATGGGTTAAGTTTAGGTAAAAAATTTAAAGAAACAATCGAACCATTAGGCAAGGTTGATGGACAAGAGATTTTTGCTTTGCTTGAAAAATTTGAAAAAGCTAAAAAGTAGCACCTTAAAATACATATTTTCTCTCACTTAAAACCTATTTTGAGTTATTTATTCCTTTTAAAAGCATCTTTTTACAGTAAAAACTACAGCAATGAATAAAATTTTATTACTGATTCTTACCTTCTTTATATCTACTGTAGTTAATGCAGATGTTACATCTCAAGCATTAGATAAAGTATCTGAAAAAATATCAAATTTGATACCTGGTGAAGGAATTACTGAAGTGTCTTTAGATTATAATGATGGTGATGAGGATCAGCTTAATTTTTCAATATTAGGTGTAAGAGATATTAAAGCAAAGGATAACTCTAATTTTTTTACTCAATTTAGCTTAATAAACCAAGAGATAAACAGCTCTGGAAGAATTATTGGAAATTTAGGCTTAGGTTATAGAATATTATCAAGAGATAAAAGTCTTATGATTGGATACAATACATTCTATGATAGAGATTTAACAACTGGTCAAGACAGATTAGGTTTAGGGGTCGAAGCTAAAGGATCAATTTTAGATTTAACTGCAAATAGTTATACAAAAATTTCAAATTCTAAAGTTGTTAATGGAGCTAGAGAACAAGTATTATCAGGTTGGGATTATAATTTAACATCTCAAATTCCACGAGCTCCTTGGGCTAGAATTAATTATAATGGTTACAAATGGGAAGCTGAAAAAGGATCTTCTGACTTAAAAGGTAATATTTATTCTTTAGAATTAGATGTAACAAATTCAGTAGAAGTTGTTGCAAGTTTAGACAAATCTTTACTAAATGGCGTGAATGATGAAGCTTCTCTAAGTATTAATTATATTTATCCACCAAAAGAAAAATCTATGATGATAACTGATGGCTTTTCAAATAATATGTTTGAAAAAAGAAATATGGCACATGAATTAAAGAAAAAAGTTAGAAGAAGAAATAAAATGGTTATGGAAATTCAGGGATCAATTATAATGACGAGTAAATAATATATTATGAAAAAAATATTTAAAAATCTATTAATGCTAACTTTTGCATATTTTGCTTGTACTTCAATTGCATATTCTGCATCTGCCTCAGGTGCAGCAACGAAACTCAAAATAACAGTTACAAAAATTGAATTATGCGAAACAGGAAGCACGGACACAACTTGTTTAAACCCTATTACTGTAAGTAATCCAGGATTAAGCACGGATGTTGATTTGGCATCAATATCAGCAGGATCAGTAGCAGCAACTATGGGAAACTTTGGTAGAGCTAAAGCTGGTACATCTTATACTTATATTCAAGCTACAATGAGCAGGGCAGTAATAGTTAAAGGTAGTGCGACTGCAAATAGTACAACATGTTATACTATAGGTGATGCTGATTCTAATGGTACAACATATGGAGAGGCTACAACTACAGCAAATGATTCAACTGAAGCTACATTATATGTTCCGGCATTTATTGATCCAACAAACTTTCCAAGAGTAAATTCTGTAGGTGACAGAGAAGGTAATAACCCCAGAGTAGCAGGAACAGTTGATGGAGCTGATAGTCATTTTGTATCTAGAGACCCTTTGACAAAGCCTTTTATTCTTGATCCCTCTGCAATTCCAACTGTTACAATGGCTTTTGGAACATCCACAGCTGTAACTGTAAGTAATGGTGCAAGTTGTAATGGAGCTGCGAGAATGTATGCTACCCCACCTGATGTTACAATTACTATTCAAGGTCAGTAATTTACTTGAAAAAAGTATTAATATTATTTTTAACATTCTTTTTTACTAATTTAACTTTTGCAGCAGACGAAAAATCTGGAAGATTTTTTGAAGATCAGCCTGATGTAACAGACGATTATCAAATTCATTTTAATTATTTATTAGCTGCTGACAGCGAAGACCGAGAAATGGATATTAATGGTAAAATGGAAAAAATCCTACTAGAAGTAAATGAAGTAATGTTAAAAGCTACTGCTGAAAATAAAAAAAGCGATGGTGTTGCTAGGAAATATAAATTTGATTATAGAGCAGATGGTAAATTAGATATCACATTCATTAGAATGGACATGAAGCATAAAGAACTTCCTAATTCAGCAAACGATGCCATTGTACCATTTTTATATAAAGCTAAAAACCAAAAGAATATAAAAAAGATTTATTATAACTTTGCTGATTTTAGTGCTCCTAATAGGGATGGTGGAGAAGCTGGTGTTGGTTATGGATCCTCATATTTAAAAAGTGGAGGTAATAGTGCATACGAAAGAAAATTATTTGTAACCTTACATGAATTACTTCATACTCAAGGCATGGGGTATGATTGTGTTCCTGGTATAAAGTCTGGTAACGGTCATTATTCTTCTGACAAACCTGGCTATATGTTGGGATCTGGAAGAAAAATTGGATCAGTTTATGCACACGCAACTGAAGGTTGCCCTCAAATGATGGACTCAGTTTATTTGACACCAACAAGAAATGATCCTTATAATCCTTATGAACATGGATGCTTGTTAAAACTTGGTAAATACAATCATCCAAAACTTTTAAAAAAATTAGATAAAATTAAAAAAAAGGCAAATAAAAAAATTAAGGGAAATTTAAGGTTTTCTACAAGTTGTAAATCTAGAGATTGGGAAAGAAGTGGTAAAAGTGGTTATTATATTTATGGCGTTGAAGACAATATAGCTGCAAGATAAAAATTTTGAAAAAAATATTTTTAATTTTTTTATTATCTTTGTTCAGTTCTTCAGTTAATGCAGGTTTGAAAGAAATAGGAAGTTCTTATGTATCTCAAGAAACAAAAGATAAGATTAATATTCAATTTGAAGAAAATAAATCTAAAAAGAAGAATAAAAAATTAATCTTGTATTTTTATACAGATGGACAAGGCGATCATATTTGGCATTGGGGTTCTGCTAAAGAAATTACAGATAAATTACATAAAAAAGTATTTAAAAATTGCAACAAGCAAATTAAAAAATATGTTAAAAAAGAGGGTGAATGCTCTTTATATGTTTTAGACAATAAGGTTGTTTGGGATTTTATAAAAGTTGATGAGAAGCAATTGGTTAAAAAGAACACGACTAATGCTGTACTTAAAGGTAGATGCTATAATCCAAATGATGCAATACCCGTAACATTAGATAGTGACAAAAAACTAGGAAGATTTTTTGAAGACCAGCCTGATGTCAATGATGATTATCAAGTTCATATTATTTATTCATTATTAAAAGACTCTAAAGATAAAGAGGGAGATATTAATGGAGCTATAGAAAAGTGGATTGAAACATCTGATAAATGGATTTTGAAGACTACAAAAAAAGCAAATAAAAAATCTAATTTTAAAAATGGCGTAGCTCAAAACATAAAATGGGATAGACGACAAGATGGAAAATTAGATATTAGTTTTATTAGAATAAATAAGACTAATAAAGAATTAGATAAATCAAAATCTGGAAGTTGTGGGAATGTTTTTGGTAGAACTATACTCAATGCAGGATTTGATAATCCTAAAAAGATTTACTTAAATTTTGGGGATTTTTCTTTCAAGGAAGGTGCATATTCTGGTGGTTTTCCAATATTTAGTATATTTTCTAAATATAATAGATCTACTGCTCTTAAAAAAAGTGATATTGGTTATGCTGTCCTACATGAAGGATTGCATGCGATGGGAGGAATTTTTCCATGTGCACCAAATTTTTCTCAATTTCATACCAAAACAACTAATGATTTGATGGATTTGACGGGTGCTGGTGGTAACGGTAATCCATCGTTAGATCCAAAAAATGATGATTATTGGGGGCATAATAATAAGAATTGTCCTGATATGCAGGACAGTGTTTATTTCACACCTACATCAGACACTCCTTTTGATCCATTTGAAGTGACATGCTTGCCAAAAGAAAAATGGAAATTAACTAAACATGATTACAAGAATATTGTGGAAGAATTTGAAGGAGAGGGGTGTTTTTATACTCGTCGTGATGTTGCAACTCCATGGAAAAATGAACTTGGGATTTTCAAAGATGTTGCCTTTTAACTAAAATGAAAGTGTTTAGTTTAATTAAGGAATAAATTTAATTAAGGAATTAACCAAGTATCTTTGTTATTCTCTAAATCAAACTTAGCTCTCCGGTGACCTTTGGCCGCTAAGTAAAGCCATTCCATACTTTTAATTTTACATTGAATAACAGTAAAGTTTTTATAACCCACTTCACTTTGCTCCATAGTAAATTCAAAATTATCTAACTCAGCCTTTAACCCTGAAGTGGGTGTTTCAGATAGGGTGCCAGGTCCGTTATCAACTAAATAACATTTTCTACTCATGTGTCCTGTTTTTAACCAAGATTGTTTTGTAATATCATTTGCGTGATTAACAATACATTCAACTCTTAATCTTACTTGGATCTTTTCTTCCTTATCATAAAATAACATTGCTGCGTTTTTATTTGATTTTAATTTAGCAATTTTATTAGATCTGATATCGCTATGGTATTGAACAAGATTATTAACCTCATCTGCTTTTCTAAGAACTACAATTCTTCCATCAAAATCATCTTGGTTACCACAAATAAAAACAGGTATTCTAAATTGAGAACTCCTGTCTTTGACTGCATTAGTTAACATCAACCAAATTTTTTTTTTGATCTCAGTAAAGTCCTCATAATAAGGAACTGTATTAGTCACTAATATTATTTTTTCTTCTTTAATAGTGCAATTAAGCTTGAACTATCCCAACGGTTACCACCCATTTCTTGAACTTTAGCATAATAGCTATCAATAAGTTCTGTTGTTGGAACTGGGGAACCATTTTTTTTTGCTTCATCAATTACAATTTTTAAATCTTTTCTCATCCAGTCAACAGCAAAACCATAATCAAATTTATCGTCTGTCATTGTTCTATATCTATTTTCCATTTGCCAAGATTGAGCAGCACCTTTTGATATAGTTTCCATTACGATATCCATATCTAGGCCTGCATTAATTCCAAAGTTAATAGCCTCTGATAAACCTTGCACAGCTCCAGCGATACACATTTGGTTCATCATTTTAGTTAATTGACCACTTCCAGTTTTACCAATTAGTTTTACTTTTCTGCTATAACAATCAATAACTTCCTCAGCTTTTTTAAATACATCTTCATCGCCACCAACCATTACAGTTAGTATTCCACCTTCTGCACCTGCTTGACCACCTGAAATAGGTGCATCTAAAAATCCAAATCCTTTTTCTTTGGCTGCAGCATATAATTCTCTAGAAATTTCTGCTGATACAGTTGAGTTATCAACATAAACTGAACCTTTTTTAGCTGTTTTAAATAATCCATTTTCTCCAAGAGAAACTTCTCTTAAATTCTCATCATTACCAACACAAGTAAAAATAAAGTCAGCACCCTCAGCTGCTTTAGCAGGAGTGTCTGCTTTTGATCCTTTGTATTCTGTAATCCATTTATCAGCTTTAGTAGCTGTTCTATTATAAACAGTTACATTGTGACCAGCTTTTGATATATAACCTGCCATTGGATAACCCATGACACCAAGACCTATGAAAGCAACATTACAAGACATAATTTTTATTTCCTATGTTTAATAGTTTGAATTTTAAAGTAATTCTATTTGGATTTATTTTTACATTTTTTTCTAGTTTTGGACAGAGTTATTTTTTAGGGCTATTTAATTCAAGCATAAGAGATGCACTATCTATCACTCATGGACAATTTGGCTCAATTTATGCATCTGCCACTTTATGTAGTAGCTTATTATTAATTTGGGTTGGTAAGAAAATAGACGATGTAAATATTTTTAAATTTGCTTTATTTGTAATTATCCTTCTATCTTTTGCATGTTTTTTCTTCTCAAAAGTTTCATCAGTTTTTTTACTTTTTATTGCAATTTTTTTAATGAGATTTTCAGGTCAAGGAATGATGTCTCATACAGCATCAACTACTATTTCAAGGTATTTTACTAGAACAAGAGGTAGAGCATTAAGCATCAGTTGG
>CAJQRP010000029.1 GCA_905612365.1 uncultured Candidatus Pelagibacter sp.
ATAAAATTAATTTTTAGAATTTTTTATTAAGAAAAAAAGATAAGAAAAAAAAGAAGTTAATAAAAAGAATATCATAGCCAATTTAAATCCTAAAATTTCTGAAAATCCTAGGTTCATTGTTAAATCAATAATAACCCCAATAATCCACTGAAGTACAAATGCTCCAATAAAAAGAAGTAAATTAAATGAGGTTAGGGCCTTTCCTGCATTTGAAAGTGAAAAAGCCATACCAACTGCGGGTTGGCTTAAAGATAAAAATACAGAACTTACAGCAAAGAATGCCCAATGAAGTGCTCCCGCTTTTGGTCCTAGGTAAATTATAAAGGCCAATACTATTAAGTTTAATGGTGCACCAAATTTCAGTAGCCTTATTGCATCAGAAACATTTTTAGAAAATTTTGGGACAAAATATCCCCAGGCTAAAAAGGAAAAAAGTAAAGAAAGATAAATAATAAACAAACCATATGCACTTTCTTCTGGAGTGTATCCAGATACTTTGACCATCCATGGTCCTGCCCATAAAGTTTGGATTGCAAATAATCCACCATAATTAAAGAAGCCCATCGGTACTAAACTTTTAAAAAATTTATTCTGCCAAACTTCTTTTAAAGAACCTTTGTCATCAGGTGTATTTTGAACGTTTGCTTTATCCCAGTTAGGAATAAAAATAATAATCAATATAATACAAAAAAGAGTTAGAATTGCTAAGATTCCAAATATTGATCTCCATCCTATTATTGGTAAAAAAAATTGAACAGGTAAACTAGAAGATAACATTCCTATTGCACCTGTCATTAACATCCATGAGTTTGCTCTTTGTTGAGTCTCGTCTTGAAACCAAACTCTGTAAGCAGTTAAAGGGCCCATTAAACATGCTCCAACACCCGCACCAATTAAAGCTCTAGAAATCAAAAGAGAAATAAAATTCTGAGACAAAGAAAATGAAATCATTCCAATAATTGCAATTAATAAAAAGTAAGAAACTATTTTTTTTGGACCACTTTTATCTAATAAATATCCTAAAGGAATTTGAACTAATGCAAATCCTAAAAAATAACCTCCTCCTAAAAGTCCTAAATTACCAGCTGACAAATTAAATTCTGATACAAGTTCTGGTGAGATAGTTGCAGTAATTGCTCTTAATAAATTTGAAATATAATACCCAAAAGCAAAAACTAAAAAAATAGTAACTGCTTTTTGCTTGGGCAAAACTATTTTATTCATAATTTAAATTTGGATCTTATAATAAAGTTAGTTTACTTTATTCTTACAATCTCCAGTTTTAAAAAACTCATCAATATTATCTACAGCTAAATCACCCATAGCAGTTCTTGTTTGTTTTGTTGAACTTCCAAGGTGAGGTAAAATAAAAGCACTTTTGTGTTTTAAATAACCAGAATTTAAGTTGGGTTCTCCTTTGTAAACATCTAATCCAACTGCATAAATCTTTCTTCTATCTAGGGCATCTAACATAGCCTCATCATCAATCATATCTCCTCTTGCACTATTTGTAATTATTGCACCAGTTGGGAAATACTCTAAAGTTTCTTTATTGATTATATTCACAGTCTCTTTTGTGGCTGGACAATTAATTGCTAGAATATCAGAAACAGAAAATAAACTTTTAATATTTTCATGATAAGTGGCACCTTCTTCAAGTTCTGGGGTTAATTTAGATCTATTATGATAGTGAATTTCCATTCCAAAAGGTCTTGAAAGTTTTGCTACCGCTCTTCCAATTCTTCCCATTCCTAAAATTCCTAATCTTGCTCCTGTTAATTGTTTACCAATTAAAAAATCTGCAGACCATTTCCAGTCACTATTTTTTGCGTGCTCAATTCCCTCTGGGGCTCTTCTTGCGGCGCCAAGTATTAATAACATTGCAATCTCTGCTGTAGCATCTGTTAAAACATCAGGAGTGTTTGTAACTGCTATTCCTCTTTTTTTTGCAGCCTCTAAATCTATATTTCCAAAACCTACAGCAAAATTAGAAATTACCTTGATCGTATCTGGCAGTTTGTTGATTATATCTTCATCCATTTTTTCTGTTAAAGATGTTAAAATTGCGTCATAACCTTGGCTTAATTCAATTAGTTTTGACTGTGAATATAGCTCGTCATTAGCGTTAATATTTGCATCAAAAATTTTTGAGGCTTTTTCCTCACTTGCTTTTAATAATCTTCTAGTAATTAATATTTTTTTCATGTTTTAGACTATTTTTTTTTATTTTAAGATTGATATACTATTTAAAAAAAAATGGAAAACAACATATTACAAACTGAACTTTCAAGTCTTTTAAAAGATAGATTTTCTATATCAAAATCCACTAGAGCAAATTATGCTAGAGGCGAAGATGCTTATGAGGCAGTCTTATCTCAAGCTGTAGTTTTTCCAGAAACAAACGAAGAAGTTTCAAAGATATTATCATTATGTAATAAACATAAAATTCCTGTTGTTCCTTTTGGAACTGGAACATCATTAGAAGGTAATGCTGTTGGAAATGAAAATGGTGTGACTTTATCTTTAGAAAAAATGAATAAAGTTTTAAGTGTTAACGCTGGAGATTTTGACTGTAGAGTCCAAGCAAATGTAACCAGAAAACAACTGAATGAACACTTAAGAGATGATGGTGTTTTTTTTCCAATTGACCCTGGTGCAGATGCTGCTTTGGGGGGGATGGCCTCAACTTCAGCCTCAGGAACAATGGCCGTCAAATATGGAACCATGAGAACAGTTGTATCAGGTTTGACTGTAGTATTACCAAGTGGTGAAATTGTTAAAACTGGAACTCGTACAAAAAAATCATCTGCAGGCTACAACTTAACAAATTTATTTATAGGTTCTGAAGGAACTTTAGGGGTTATTACTGAAGTACATTTAAGACTATCTCCAATACCTGAAAGTATAATGAGTGCAGTATGTCATTTTCCTGATCTTGAAACTGCAGTTTTGACCTCTCAAGAGGTTATTCAATATGGTGTTCCAATAGCAAGAATAGAAATGTTAAATAAAGACCAAATGGAGATTTGTATTAATTATTCAAAATTAGAAAATATGGAGGAAAAACCAACACTCTTTTTTGAGTTTCACGGTAGTGAAGAATCAAACAAAGAAGCAATTAAAATTGTAGAAGAATTATCTAAAAATAATAATGGAAGTGATTTTAAATGGGCTGTGTCGCTTGAGGATAGAAATAAATTATGGCAAGCAAGGCATGACGTTTATTATTCTGTAAAAGCACAAGGTAAAAATGTTAAAATTTATTCAACAGATGTATGTGTACCTGTTTCAAATTTAGTTGAGTGTATTAATTTTGCTGAAACAGAAATAAAAAAATTTGGTCTTAAGGCACCAATGGTTGGTCATGTTGGTGATGGAAACTTCCACGCAATCATAATGTATGACCCAGCTGTTGAAGGTTCTTATCAAAAAATTAGGGATTTTAGTGATAAGCTTATAGATAAGACCCTGGAACTTGAGGGAACAATTACTGGTGAGCATGGTATTGGATTGCAGAAAAAAGATTATCTTCTTAAAGAACATCCAGACAATTTACCCTTGATGAAATCGATTAAAAGAAGTCTTGATCCAAACAATATAATGAATCCAGGTAAAATTTTTGATCTTAATTAAAAAAAATTTTAGCCTAATATCTTTTTAATATTTTCTAATGCCTGAGAAATACTATCTTCTGAGGCTGCAAAACTAAATCTTACATAATCTATAGCAGTTTTACCAAAAGCTGTTCCTGGGACTATGGCCACACCTGCTTCGTGCATAGCTTTTTTTGCAAATTCAGAACCATTCATGCCAGTACCTATAACTTTTGGAAATGCATAAAAAGCTCCACCTGGCAAACTACATTCAATACCTGGTAAACTGTTTAAACCTTCATGAATTAATTTTCTTCGCTTATCAAATTTTTTCATCATTTCAAATATAGGCTCATCTGGGCCATCTAATGCAGCAATGCCTGCAAACTGTGAGGGAGCATTAACACATGACACACTGTTAATTATAAGCTTTGTTACATGCTCTACTAAATTCTCTGGCCATACACTCCAACCCATTCTCCATCCCGTCATGGAATAAGCTTTGCTCCAACCATCTAAAACTATCAGTCTATCTTGGAGTTCTGGATAATTAAAAAACGTTGGCATCTCTTTATTATCATAGATTTGTCTACTATAAATTTCATCACTTAAAATAACAACATGAGGATATTTTTTAAGTCCTTCAGCTAATTTATCAACTTCTTCTTTTTCAACAAAACTTCCTGTTGGGTTATTGGGATTTATAAGTATTAATAATCTGGTCTCATCAGTAATTAATGATAAAATTTTTTCTGCAGTAAATTTTAGATCCTTATCTTCTGTAAGGTCATAAGGCACAGCAGTTGAACCTGTGTAATTAATCATTGATTCATAAATTGGAAAACCTGGTGTTGGATGAATTATCTCCGCACCTGGTTCCCCAAACATCTGTATTGCATAATACATAGTTGGTTTGCCACCTGGCATTATTAAAACTCTCTCTGGATCTATTTCTTTATTATAAAGTTTTTTGATTTTTCTGGTAACTGCCTGTCTGCATTCTAAAATTCCATTAGACAAAACATACCCATGATGGCCATCATCTAAAGCTTTTTTTGCAGCATCAACAATATGTTGTGGAGTTTTAAAGTCAGGTTGACCTAAACCTAAATGTATCATGGGCTTGCCCTGTGCTTCTAATTTCTTTGCTTCAGCTAAAATACTAAAAGCGGACTCGGTCCCTAACCTATCTAGACTTTTTGCTAACTTCATTTTTATTTTGCTTTTTTTAAATTAATTATTCTATTTTTTAAAAATTATCTTAGAATTGTTTAATTCCTTGAGGTTTTTACAGCCCATTAATATCATATTACGTCTAATCTCACTGTGCATGTTTTGTAATGCACGCTCTACACCTTGTTGACCACCTGCTCCTAATGAAAATAGAAACATTTTTCCAAAACTACAAGCTTTTGCACCTGCTGCAAGAGCCTTAAGCACGTGCGTACCTCTTCTAACTCCACCATCTAATATTATTTCTAGTTTATCTCCAACTGCATCAGAGATTGCTTTTACTTGATCAAATGGAGATCTTGAACCATCCAGCTGCCTTCCACCGTGGTTTGAAATCATTATAGCTGTGCAACCAATATCAACTGCTCTTTTTGCATCATCTACTGACATAACGCCTTTAAGTGCAAATGGTCCATTCCATCTCTTAATGCAATATTCAGCATCTTTCCAATTCATTGCTGGATCATATTGCTCATTAATATAGTCAATAACCGATTTAGAAATATTTGTACCTTTGTCAGTTTTATTTTTTATATTTGCAAGTTCAAACTTTTTATTAGTTAGATATTTAAACACCCATTCAGGTCGCATTGCAAAACTAAGTAAACTTTCAAGAGTTAGTTTTGGTGGGGTGGTAAAACCAGTTCTGTGGTCTCGCTCTCTATTTCCTGCAACCAAAGTATCCACTGTTAAACATAGTCCATCAAAATTAGCAACTCTACATCTGTCGATTAAATCATCAGTAATGGATTGATCTTTATGTACATATAGTTGAAAAAGTTTAGGACAATTTGAAATTTCTGCAACTTCTTCAATTGAAAAAGAGGCCATAGTAGACATACTATACATAGTTCCATATTTTTCAGCTGCCCTTGCTGATGCCTTATCTCCCTCAGGTGTATACAAACTTTGCATCGCGGTTGGTGATAAAAAAAGTGGCATATCAATTTTTCTTCCAAAAATAGTAGTTGATAAATCTGGTTCACCCACACTTGCTAAAATGTTTGGAACTAAATCACAATCATTAAAAGCGTTAGTATTTCTATTTAAAGTAACTTCGTCATCTGATCCACCATCAATATAATGAAAAATTGGCGCTGGTAATTTTTTTTTTGCCAATCTTCTAAAGTCATTAAAATTATAACAGTCTTTTAAATTCATAATTATCTAAACCTTAAGTTGTTTCTATTTAAATCACTTATTTTGGTACAACCCATTAATTTCATATCTCTTACTAATTCTGCCTTATACTTTTCAATTGCTCTCTCAACGCCAGCTTGCCCTCCAGCAGCTAAAGCATATAAATATAGTCTTCCTCCTGAACATGCTTTTGCACCTAATGATAACGCTTTAAGCATATGAGTTCCTCTCTGGAATCCACCTTCACAAATTACATCTAATTTATCCCCAACAGCATCAACGATTTCAGCAAGCTGATCAAAGGGTGCTCTAGATCCATCTAGTTGTCTTCCACCATGATTTGAAACCATTATTCCTGTACATCCAATATCTACTGCACGTTTTGCATCCTCAACACTCATTATACCTTTTAGAGCAAAGTGACCTCCCCATTGAGAACAAAGTTTTTCAGCATCTTTCCAATTCATGGATTGATCCAACATGGTAGAAAAGTATTGTCCTATTGAAGTATTGGTGTCTGTACCCTCTTTTACATAATCTTGCAGATGAGGTAATTCAAATTTACCTTTTGTTAAATAGTTTATTCCCCACATTGGTTTTGTCGCAAAACTAAAAAGACTTGAAGGTGTAAGCTTTGGAGGTGATGTAAATCCAGTTCTTAAATCTCTTTCACGGTTTCCTCCAGTTATTGTATCTACTGTTAAAGCCATAACATCAAATTTTGCAGCTTTTGCTCTTTCTAAACAAGAATCATTTAAACCTCTATCTTTATGAAAATAAAACTGAAACATTTTTGGTGTATCAACTAGTGATGCTATTTCCTCAACACTCACAGTTGCAAGAGCTGAAACACCAAACATAGTATTAAATTTTTGAGCTGCTTTTCCAACTGCTCTCTCTCCGTCGTAATGAAATAATCTTTGCAAGGCTGTTGGAGCAAGATAAAAAGGTAAATCTAATTTTTTTCCAAATATTGTTGTAGATAAATCAACATTTTCAACACCTCTTAAAACGTTTGGAACTAAATCGACATCATTAAATGAGCTTGTATTTCTTTCATAAGTAGTTTCATCATCAGCCGCACCATCAATATAATGAAATATTGGTGATGGTAATTTTTTTTTTGCTAATTTTCTAAAATCATTAAAGTTGTGACAATCGTTTAAATTCATATATTTCTTTTTAGAATGTTTTAAAGAAATTAAACATATAACTATTTGCCCCAGGGTTTTTAGTACCCAAGCTAGCATTAGAAAGGTGATTGTAAGAAAAACCAAGTTGACTGTTGTTAACAAAATCTACTGAAAATTGTAGTTCACTTTTAAATTCTAAAATATGACCCAGATCTTTACCGTCTCCTTTGCTATATAATCCCGGTGCAAAGCTTGGAATAAAATTAATCTTACCTAACGTATATTGCGCTTGAATGCCTGTATAAATATATGCAGCAGAGTCTGCCGTCACTAACGCACCTGTTATTGGAGAAAGATTACCTAAAAAAGTATCTCTATTTAAATCTTCATTCTGATGTTGAAACCCAATTAATGTTGATTTTTTACCAGTATCACTGAAATCAAACATTCCAGAATAAACATTAAATTTAGAACTATTTTCTTCTGAATAAACAACTGAAGACAATAAGCTAAAAGAAATGATAAAAATAAGTCTTGATATTAATTTGTAATACTTCATTTAAATTTTGTTATTTTTTATTTGATATTATTTTTTTATATATTATTGCACCACCAAACAAAAATAACAATAATGGTAATAACCACAAAACATAAGTGTTTTTGTTTAATTGAGGGTCAAAAATCACCCAATCACCATACTTTTCTCTTAAAAATTGGTATATTTGCTTTTCTTTTAGCCCTTCATTAATTTTTCTATCAACAATTAATTTAATACTAGAGGCAAACTCAGATTCTGAATCGTATACTGACTGACCCTGACAAATTAAACAACGAATATTTTTTAAAATTTTATTTTTTAAAATATCGTTTACTTCATCTGATTTTAATTCAGAAAAGCTTGTGATTAAAAATAGGATTATTAATATTTTTAAAATTTTCATTTAATAATTAATCTAATTTCATTAACAATTTCTTGATTGATTGGGCCAACAAATTTTTTAATTATATCTTTATTTTTATCTATTAAAAAAGTTTCCGGAACTCCATAGGCTCCAAATTCAACTCCTAAAGTTCCATCTTTATCAATTAAAATTCTAGAATAAGGATTGCCAAAGTCATCAATAAAATTTTTTGCATTATTAAAATTGTCTCTATAATTTAATCCAATTAGTTTGATTGATTCATTTTTACTTAGTTGCATTAACAAAGGGTGTTCTGTTCTACAAGGTACACACCAGGATGCCCAAATATTTACAATATAAAAGATGTTCTCTTCAAAAATTTTATCTGAATTTATATAATTATCTGAATCAAAATCCTTAGCTTTAAAGGTTGGTATATTTTTTTTCTCATTAACCTTGGGAATGTAATTATTTGAAGTATTTAATCCTTTATAAAAAATAACAAAACAAAAGCTTAAAAAAATAACTACAACAAATAAGCTAAACTTATTTTTCATATTTTTTTTTAAATAAACTCATTAATCCACCAAAACTTAATAGTAAAACTGATATCCATATCCAAACCATAAATGGCTTTATTTGATATCTAATATTAAAATATTCATTACCCTTTACAAGGTTCATTACTAAAAACTTATCCTCTAATAATGTTGTTCTTATATCTGCCTCACTAGTGATAATTACAGGCTGATTATAAATTCTAATCTCAGGTTTTAATTCTATAGTTTTTCCATTTTTGTCTTTTATCTCAAAAGAGGCAATGATGGAGTTAAAATTACTTTCTTTTCTTTCCTCTATCTTTTTAAAAAAAATTTCACCTTTATTATAATCATATCTTTCACCAATTTTTATGTTGGTTATGATTTCTGAGGATAAAATGTTATTAAACAAAATGCTTAATATTAATAAACTAAAACCAAAGTGTGAAACAGTTTGAGAAATATTATTAAATCTTTTAATGAATAATTCTTTCAAAGTTGTAAAGAATAGAAAAAAAGCAGCAGAAATTAAAACTGTATAAAAAAGTAATTCAGTAGTTAAATTTTTAATAATAAAAAAAGTTAACATTACAGAAATTATAAATGTGATAATAATTGAGTTCTTATTCTCAATTTTTGATTTAATCCATTTAAGTCGTGGTCCAAGAGACATAAATAATAAAAATGGTATTAAAAAAGGAACGATTAATTTTTGGTAAAAAGGAGGCCCTACTGATATTTTTTCACTAGATATTACATCTAGAAAAATTGGGTATACCGTACCAATTAAAACAACAGATAAAAAATACATCATAAACCAGTTGTTTATTAGGATGGAAGTTTCTTTGCTAAGCCAAAAAAAATTATTTGAGCTTTTATTGTTTTCTTTGTGAAATATAAAAAATATTCCTAAAGATAAAACAATTAGTGCAAATAAAAATATTAATATAAAAATACCTCTTGCAGGATCATTGGCAAATGTATGTACAGAATTTAATATTCCAGACCTTACTAAAAAAGTTCCACACATACTTAGGGTAAACGTTGTAATAGATAATATAACTACCCAAGATGTTAATGCAGCTCTTGTTTCTAACACTACAATGCAATGTAACAATGCAGTTAATGTTAGCCATGGCATTAAAGAAACATTTTCAACTGGGTCCCAAAACCAAAAACCTCCCCATCCTAGCTCATAATATGCCCAAATTGATCCAAGCATAATTCCTATAGTTAAAAAAATCCAAGAAACTAAAACCCATTTTTTAATATGCTGTCCCCATTGTTTTGAAACATAGTTTTGCGTAACTGCAGCAAGAGATGATGAAAATATTATAGATGTACCAACATAACCTAAATATAAAATTGGGGGGTGGATTGCTAAAGCTGGATCTTGTAAAATTGGATTAAGGCCAAGGCCTTCATTAGGAATTGGAAATAAATAATTAAAAGGATTAGATGTAATTAATACAAATAAGAAAAATCCAATAATTATTATCTGCTGGAATAATAAAGTTAAAATTCTATACTTTTTAGGTTGCTCTCTTGATTTAATTAAAAACAGAAAAATAAATAAAGTTAATACTAATAACCATAGTAATAAGCTTCCTTCATGATTTCCCCAAGTTCCTGAGATTTTATAGAATAATGGTTTGGTTGTGTGAGAATTATTAAAGACTGTTTCATTACTAAAATCTGAGTTTATAAAAGATATAATCAAACTCAAAAAGCTTACGATTACAAAAACTAGTTGTAGAAATGATAAAGATAATACATTTTGGTTAATCTGCTTATGAGTATTTTTAAAGTCTTTAATTGAAACTCCACAAAGTAACACCGAAAGTAACAACCCTAAAATTAAAGAATAATAACCTATCTGATTAGCTAGCAATTTATTTGTCTCCTATGGCTTCTTTAACTTCTGGGGGCATATAATTTTCATCATGTTTTGCCAAAATTTTAGTAGCAGTAAAGTAATTCTTATCTTTTAAAAAACCTTCAGCAACTACTCCTTTTCCTTCTGCAAATAAATTGGGAACTGCCCCTGAATAAACAACATTAATTTCATTTTTAAAGTCAGTAATAATAAAATTAACTTCATCAGAATTTATAAAAACTGATTGTTCTTTAACCATCCCACCCACTCTTATTTTATTTTTATTTAACTCTATTAAAGACTTTATTTCTGACGGAGATTGAAAATATACAACGTTTTCTTTTAATGATTGTAAAACTAAAAAAACTGTTAAAATTACTGAGGCTAAGATTAAAGCTAAGAATACAAGTCGTAATTTAACCTTTTTACCATACATGGTTTATTAGTTAAATATTTGATGTATTAGATAATATTTCTCTATTAATATTTTGTGATCTCGCAGCTTTAGCTTTCTCAACATTTAGAGAACCAAATTTAGAAACAAATCTTTTTTGCTCTTTTGAAAGCTGTAATTTAGTTACAAAATACAAGGCTGTAAAACTGATCAATGTGAACGAAAAAGCTGACCATACGTAAGCTCCATATCCATTCATTGAAATTATTTCATTTATCATAATCTATCTAATCCTTTATTTTTAACTTTTATCAGTTCGGTATTATATTTCATCAAAAAAATGAGTAATGAAAAAAGGGCAAATGCCGCAGTCATAATACCCAATGGGACTAACATTGATGGATGAATTGCTGTGTTGGTTGATAAAATATTAATTGAAGCTGGTTGATGTAACGTGTTCCACCAATCTACAGAAAATTTAATGATGGGAACATTTACCACTCCTAAAATTGCAATCAAAGAAGTGACCTTTATTACCTGTTCTTTGTCCTCATAAATTCTCCAAGCCAATAAATACATTCCATAAAATAATGCTAAAATTAGCATAGAGGTTATTCTTGCATCCCAAGCCCACCAGGTACCCCAAGTTGGTTTTCCCCAAATTGAACCTGTAACTAATGCAATGATATTAAATATAAATCCTGAAGGTGCTAAACTTTTAGCAATTAGAGCAAAATTTTTATTTTTAAAAATAAAACTTCCAACAGACAATAAAGCTAAGCCTGAAAATATTCCAAGTGATATCCATGCAGCCGGTACATGGACATACATAATTCTTACTGCATCACTTTGTTTATAATCTTCAGGTGAAAGTATAAGCGCTTCGGTTAAGCCAATTGTTAAGACAATAACAAATAAAAATAAAACGTACTTTGGTGCTTTAGAGGTTATTGCAAAAATTTTATTAGGCTCAAAATATTTAAACATTTTTAAATTATATATATTAAAAAAAGATAATTTAATTTTTATTATGGAAATTCATCCTGATCAAGAATGCAGAGGGAGTCAATAATGATAAAAACGTTATTTAACACTCTTGATCAAAACATAATTATATTTAACAACTATATATGTCGAAGATTTGAATTAATTGTGTTTAAAAAAAGAATTAATTAGAGGGCTTAAAGTAGCTAGAGCCTCTTTTACCAGAAAAAATCTCTTCAATTAAAGGGTGTTTAATTGGATCTTCAGAATCATCCATTAATAGATTTTGCTCTGAAACGTATGCCTCATAAGTAATTTCATCATTTTCAGCTAACAGATGATAAAAGGGCTGATCTTTTCTAGGACGAACATTCTTTGGAATGGATTGATACCATTCTTCAGAATTATTAAATTCGAAATCAACATCATAAATTACACCTCTAAATTCAAAGTGTTTATGTTTTACAATATCGCCTATTGAAAATTTTGCTTTTTGAATTGCCATAGCTATTAATATGGGGGTTTAAAAATAAAAATCAATAAAAAATATTTATATTTTTTTTATTATGTTAATATCTGTCAAGTGAATAAATCTTTTCTTAAATTTGCCACAGACTTTGGGCCTTTAGCTATATTTTTTTATTATTATTACAACAATGATAAGAACCTAGCAGTTGCAATTCCTCCACTTATAGTTGCAACATTAATTGCATTAGTAGTTGTCTGGTTTTTTGAAAAAAAAATACCTATGATGCCTTTAATAAGTGGTGTCTTAATTACATTTTTTGGTGGTCTAACAATTTATTTTAATGATCCAGTTTTTCTTTATGTAAAACCAACAATTATTAATATTTTATTTGCCCTTGCTTTATATTTTGGAAAATATTTTACAAATGAGCCTGTTCTTAAAAAGATTATGGGTAAATCAATTACCCTAACTGACATGGGTTGGGAATTATTAAACAAAAGATGGATGTATTTTTTCTTTGGTCTGGCAATCCTTAATGAATGCGTCTGGAGAACTCAAACAGAAGAATTTTGGGTTAACTTTAAGGTTTGGGGAATGTTACCAATAACCCTTGTTTTTACAGGGTTTCAGATATCACTAATTAATAAACATAAACTTGATGAATAGAAACTTAAAGCTAGTCGTAAATAATCCTCACAAACAAATAGAAGAAAGACAATTTTTTGAAAAAAACGAACTTAAAATCATTTTAGATTTATATGCAAAAATGGTTTCTGAGGGATCTTGGAAGGACTATGGTTTAAATATTTCTAACAGACAGGTTAGCTTTAGTGTTTTTAAAAATGCA
>CAJQRP010000030.1 GCA_905612365.1 uncultured Candidatus Pelagibacter sp.
CTAATTCTAATTTAAATAAATCATCTTCAGATAAAATTTTATCTATAGTTGTGTCTCCTCCACTCAAGACATGGGCTAATTCCTTTGCAACTTTAACGCCGTGCTCACGAATTATTTTTTCATTATAAAGTTTTTCTATAATTTTATTCATTTCTACTAAAACTTCTTTCCCTGGTAGATTAAATTCTATTTCTAATGGAGCTTTAAATTCTTTATTGTCATCTAAGATTTTTTTTGAAACTTCTAGTAAACTATTTCTATTCATAATTTTTTTATCCTCAGATTTTAAATATTTTAATGGCTCTGCTTCAACTGGTGAAGTTGCAGTTTTTCCATAACCAATAATATCAAACACTTTAAGAGGTGCATAATAAGGATCTTTTTTAGCTTCATCTGTATCAAGCCATCTTGCTAACATTTCCTTACATCCTCCACCAGCTGGTATTAATCCAACTATTGTTTCCACTAATCCAACTACAATATTTGTATGTGAAGCTACAAAATTACTTTGAACCATAACTTCAAATCCTCCACCAAGTGTTAACCCTGATGGTGCAGAAACAACTGGATGATTAGAATACTTAAGATGTTTGCAGGTTTCTTGAAAATATCTAATAAATTTTTCTATAGATTGAAAATCATTCTTATTTGCAAAATCCATCGTATAACTCAAGTTTACTCCAGCAGAAAATTGCATACTTTCGTTTATTATAATCAACGGTTTATCTGTAGCTTTTTTTAAAGCATCCATCGAATCGTAATCTAGAGCATTTGCTTTAGTCGTAAACTCGACAATATTATAATCATTAAATCTATATATCTGAGCTGAGCTGTTTCCATCCACACTTATTGCTTTCTTTTTAACTTTTCCAAATGTTTCAATGTCAGTATATTTTTGTCTAGATCCATAAAAATTTTGATTTCTGTTTTGAGATAAATTTTCTAAAAAAGTATTTCCTTTGATATCATCAATCTTATCAAAAAAAGTTTCTACTCCAATTTCTTCCAACATTTCAAACGGACCTTTAGTCCAGTTAAAACCTAATCTCATTGCTTCATCAATATCATTAAAATCTTTTGTAATTGATGGAACTAAGGATGAGGCGTATTTAATAATCTTAGAAATAACTGACCAAGCATACTCACCGTACTTATCTTCTCTTGAGATTAATTTTTTGAGATCTACTTTATCTGATTTAATATTAATCTTTTTACTTGCTGAGTACTCTCCAGTTTCAAGGTTAATTGCTTCCATAACTTTAACTTCACCAGTTTTATTAACCCTGTAAAACCCACCCTTGCCTTTTCGACCAGTATATCCGGTTTCAATTAACATCTTTACTAAAGGAATTTCTTTTGCAACTGTCTGAAAAGGATCATTTTCTGGTAATTCTTTAATAAAACTTTTTAAAACATCAGCCATTAAATCAATACCAATTAAGTCATAAAGACCGAACACACCTGTTTTTGGTATACCCATTGGTCTTCCAAAGATTGCATCGGCTTCTTCTATGCTAAGTTTCATTTTAAAAGCCTCAGTCATTGCAACTTGCATTGCAAAAACACCTATTCTATTTCCTAAAAATCCAGGAGTATCATTACAAATAATTGCACCTTTTCCAAGTTCGGTTTCACAAAACTTTTTTAAAGAGTTTATTTTATCTAAATCATTATTTTCATTTTTAACTATTTCTAATAGCCCCATATATCTAACTGGATTAAAAAAATGAGTAATACAAAAATCTTTCTTTTCCTCTTTTGATAAATGTTGAGATAAGACTTTAATAGGTATGGATGATGTATTTGAAGATACAATTGCACCATCTTTTCTTTCTTTAAATATCTTTTTATAAATATCATGTTTGATATCTATTCTTTCAACTACAGCTTCTACCACCCAATCTGCTTCCTTAACTTCATCAAAATTATCTATAATATTTCCTACTTTAATATTATTTATTTTTGATTTATCTAATAAAAGTGGAGGTCTTGATTTGTGAATTTTGTCTCGTGCTTGCTCACTTATCTCAGTTTTTAAATCTAACAAAGTTACTGGGATATTTGCATTGCATAAGTGTGCTGCAATTCCACTCCCCATAGTTCCTGAGCCAATAACTACTACCTTTTTAATTTCCATAAGATTTAATAATTGAGAGACTATTTATAATAAAAAAAATGAACTTAGTAAATAAATTACCTATTAATTCCTCTTAGTCTTTCAGATCTTCTTCTTAAAAGTTCTGCACTAACTAGAATTAAAGTAGACATTAAGATCAAACATGTTGCAACAGCCATGATTGTTGGACTTAATTGCTCCCTCAATCCTACCCACATTTGAATTGGAATAGTAGTGGTTTCAAGTCCTGCTAGAAATAATACAACCACAACTTCATCAAATGAAGTTACAAATGCAAATAATGCACCAGAGATAACACCAGGTAAAATTAAAGGCAATGTTATTTTCATAAAAGTATTAACTGGATTACTACCTAAGCTAGCTGCAGCCCTGGTAACACTATGATCAAAACCAGTTAATGTTGCGGTAACTGTAATAACTACAAATGGTGTTCCTAAAATAATATGTGCTAAAACTATCCCTGTATGTGTTGCAGCCAAACCAACTTTTGCCATAAAGAAAAATATTGCTGTACCTGAAATAATTAATGGAACAATCATTGGTGAAATTAATAAAGCCATGAATGCTGCTTTGTAAGGCATGTGTCTACTACTCAAACCTAGTGCTGCAACTGTTCCAAGAATTGTTGAACCAATAGTTGCAAAGAAAGCAATGATAATACTATTTTTTGCTGCTAGTCCCCATGGATTTTTAGTTCCATAAATCATATCTTCATACCATCTTAAAGAAAAACCTTCTGGATCAAGTGCTAACATTTTTGCTGAAAAGTGAATATATTGCTCGGCATTAAATGAAAGTGGTAAGATTATAAACAATGGCGCAATTAAAAAGAAAAATACTAATCCACAAATAGTTAAATATGTGTAGTGCCAAATTCTATAATTCCATGCTGTATAAGTTGGTAATGACATAATTTATCCTAGTTTAATATTATCTATTCCTACTAATTTATTATAAATCCAGTAAATGGTTAATACACCTACCAACAACATTGTACCTAATGCAGCTGCAAATGACCAATCTAAAGAACTTTTCATATGATAAGCAATCGTATTACTAATTAAAGATCCACTTGCTCCTCCAACTAATGCAGGAGTTATATAATAACCTATTGCTAAAATAAAAACCAACAATGACCCAGCACCAATTCCTGGAACTGTTAATGGAAAGTAAATTTTTCTAAATGCTACAAATGGTGTTCCACCTAAAGATTTTCCAGCTCTCATTAAGCTTGGAGATATTGTTTTCATTACACTGTAAAGTGGCAATACCATAAAAGGTAGTAAGATTTGCGTCATCGCAACAAAAGTTCCAATTACATTATACATTAGTTCTGGCCTATTATCATTGGCTGCAAGCCCAAGCATTACAATTAAATCATTAATTGGGCCTTGCTGCTGAAGTAAAACCATCCAACTTGAAGTTCTAACTAAAAGTGATGTCCAGAATGGAAGTAGCACACATATCATCAGTAAATTACTATATTTCATGGGTAATGTAGCTAATAAGTATGAAATTGGATAAGCAAGTATGAAACAGAATATAGTTACCCAAAAAGCAACTTTGAGAGTTCTTAACCATAGTATCTTATGAATTCTTCTGTCCTCTGGTTGCTGTACTATATCTCCATTTTGGTCAAATTTTAAATCTACACCTTTTAGATATTTAGCATAAGTCCAATTTGGTGCAGCATTCTTTAAAGCAACCAAATATTCAGGTTGACCCCATCTTTTGTGAACATTTATAAATTGTTCTTTATAATTTCCATCTTCAAATTTTCCAAGTTTTCTAACTGTTTTTTTTATTAAGCTACTAAATCCACCTTTTTCATAATTTAGTCTTGCTATGATCTTGCCATAAGTTTTAGTCTTTTTTAAATATGCTAAATCCTCATAAAGGGCAGCATACACTGGTTCTTCTGGAAGATTTTGGCCATCCCATTTTTCAATCGCTGTAAAGGTATTTGGTAACATTTTAGTGATCTTACGATCATCAATACTTCTGAATAACATGTCACCTATTGGAAAAACATATGTAATTATAAGAAACAGAAATAATGGCCCTACAAGAAATAATGCTTTTAATTTATTTTTTCTCTCAGCTTTCCTTAAACTGACCTCTAGGGGTAATCCGTCTGATGATAATATTTGTTCTGTGCTCATATTTTAAAATTCTCAAAAAAAAAGGGCGGTTATTGTTTAACCGCCCTAGTATTTTATAATAAAATCTAATCTATAATACTAAATTATAGTCCAGCTTTCATTGCTTCCCATTTCTCATTGATTTCATCTTGGTTATCTGCCCAGAAATCAGGATTCATTAGGATATATTTTTTAGTATTAGCAGGTGCTGTAGGCATGTGTTGTACCATGCTTGTCTTACCATCTTTATACCATGGCTCTCCAGCATCTATAATAGCAATTGAAGACTTTCTCCAAGGAGCGTAAGCAATATACTTAGCACTTCCAGCTAAACCTTCAGTACTTGTCATTTCTCTAAGTACTTTCATAGCTTCACCATTAGCATCGTTAGGTCCACCTTTAACCATTGCAAAATACTCATAGTCAAGAATTTGTCCATCCCATACTTGTACAAGAGGAGTTCCTTCCATTTGCGCATTAAAGAATCTACCGTTCCAACCAGTTGCCATTACTACTTCACCATTAGCAAGTAATTCAGGCGGTTGAGCTCCAGCACTCCAGAATACACATCCACCATTTGGATCAGTACAAAGGTCTGTAATCATTTTCATTGCTCTGTCTACTCCACCTTCAGCTTCAAGTTTTCTGTAAGTTAAATCAGAACCTTTACCAGGGTTTACACCATCTGCAGTGATAGCAATTTCTAAGTTAGACATTGCACCTTTGTAAATTGATCTTTTTCCAGGAAACTTCTTAGTGTCAAAAAAGTCTTTTAGTGTAGTAGGTTTTTTGTCACCAATTGTTGCGTCATTGTAAGCATAGTTCCATGAGTACAAGATATTTCCAACTGCACATTTAGAAGGCATACCTGTGAAATAATCTTGACTTGCAGGAGTTCCATCTGGAGCAGGTGAAAAGTCTTTGTCGAAATCGAATTCAACAAAAATACCTTCATCACATCCAATGATAGTGTCTTTTGCATATACATCGATAATATCCCATGTAATTGCGCCAGCTTCTTTTTGAGCTTTAATCTCTGATAATCCACCTGTGTAATCTACCCAGTTTACAGCTATACCTAATTTAGCAGCCGTAGGATCACCATACCCTAATTTTTGACTTTCCGTATAAGCACCACCCCAAGAAGCTACAGTAACTGCAAAAGCTGAAGTTGTGATAGAAAGTACAAAAGATAGAGCAAGTAATAGTTTACTTAATTTTTTCATTTTCTCTCCTATTTAACGTTAACGTTTTATTTAAGTGACACTAAAACAATATAGGCACGTTTAGTCAACAGCTGATTGTGTCTAATTTGCCTTTATTTTGTAGGGATTTTTATAAAACTTATTTTGGATCTAACGCTCGACAGTCAACACTGTTCCAGCCAATATTTAACTCATTACCTTTTTTAAGATCTAATCTTGCAGTACTATTTGGCACTTTAAGAATAAAATCTTTGTTTCCAAGTAAATCAACTCTAAGTCTTGTGTGATCACCGTGATAAATAATTTCTTCAATTTTACCCTTATGATTATTATCCATTTTATCTTTAGGATCTATAATTGCTCTTTCAGGCCTTAGTGAAATTTTAGTTTTCTCACCTTTTGCCTTTACAGCAATTGGATTTGCTAAAATTTCTACACCATTATCTAATTTAACTTTGCATTTATCACCTGAAATATCCGTAACCTGGCCAGCAAATTTATTATTTTCCCCAATAAACTCAGCAACAAAAGAATTAACTGGTTGCTCATATAATTCATCAGGACTTGATAACTGCTGAACTTTACCATCATTAAAAACTGCAATACGGTTTGACATTGTTAAAGCTTCAGTTTGATCATGAGTTACATAGACAACAGTTACACCAATGCTTTCATGAATATGCTTAATTTCATACTGCATGCTTTCTCTTAAATTTTTATCTAATGCACCAAGTGGCTCATCCATTAATACTACTTGTGGATCAAAAACTAATGACCTTGCTACTGCTACTCTTTGTTGTTGTCCACCTGATAATTGCATTGGCATTCTTGCTTCAAAACCATGAAGCGACACCATTGACAAAGCTTTATCAATTTTTTTATCTGCTTCATCTTTTGGAATTTTTCTAACTCTTAATGGAAAAGCTAAATTTTCATAAACTGTCATGTGTGGAAATAAAGCATAATTTTGGAATACCATTCCAATTCCTCTTTTGTGAGGTGGAATGTTTGAGATCACTTTACCATCTAAATAAATTTCTCCATGGGTTGGAGTTTCAAAACCAGCAAGCATCATTAAACAAGTTGTTTTACCAGAACCTGAGGGTCCCAACATAGTTACAAACTCACCTTCTTCGATATCTAGATTTAATCCTTTAACGACTAATATTTTACCGTCGTAGCTTTTGTCTACATTATCAAATTTTACAAATTCTTTATTTTTTGCCATATTTTCTCCAAGAGAGATAAAACATTTGTTGGCTTATTTATCAAGATTTTTATTTCTACTACTTAATGTGAAGATCTTTTGAAAAATTACAAAATAACTCACAGCCTTTGTCGGTTATTCGTATTGCTTCTGATGCCTCAACTCCCCACTCTCCAAATTGCATTACAGCAATCATATGAAAAGTAACATTTGGTTCTAATATAGTCATATCACCTTTAGATATATTAAGGGTATGTTCACCCCAATCTGGTGGATAACCAATTCCTATTGAATACCCAGTTCTAGAGGTTTTTTCTATTCCATATTTATCTAGAATTTTCCAAAAAGCTTGCGCAACATCATCTGCTGTTTGCCCTGGTTTTGCTGCATCTATTCCAGCTTGAAGAGCCTCATTTGTTTTATTCATAGTATCAATTTTCACTTGATCGGGCTTTCCAAGTAAAACTGTTCTTGCCATTGGGCAATGATACCTTTGATATACCCCTGAAAGTTCAATAATTGTAGCCTCACCCTCGACAAACTTATCTTGAGTTGCTGTTAAATGTGATGCTGAAGTACCTTTTCCTGTTGGAAGTAGCGTTGCAATGCTTGAGTATTCACCACCAAACTCTGGTGTTCCATAAAATAATGCTTTTTGAATTTCACCCACCGCATCACACTGCCTGACGCCAGGATTTATCACATCAATTGCTGTTTGCATTCCTTTTTGGGAAATTATTGCTGCAGATTTCATAAGTTCTATCTCTGCATTAGATTTAACAACACGAGCCCAATTAACCAATCTTTCAGAATCTTTTAGCTTAACATTTGGCAGCCCTTGTTTTATTTTCTCATAACAATAAGCTGTAAAATAATGACTATCCATTTCTAGACCTATTGTAAGTTTATCCCATTTTCTCTCTTTTATAATTTCTACTAAATTATCGTAAGGGTGCACTGGCCAAGTATGAATATATTTTTCATCATAAACTAAAATATTTTCATTTTTTAAATAAGTTTTTATATAAGCTCCACCTGAGTCTTGTTTTCTAACCCAGCATAATGGTTCATCAGCATTCACATGTACAATTACAGCTTGAGCATAATAAAATGACCAAGCATCATAGCCAGTTAAATAGTTCATATTGGCTGTATCACTAGAGATTAATAATTCTATGCCTTTTTCTTGCATTGAGCTTTGAACTTTTTTTAGCCTTGCTTTGTATTCTTCTTTACTAAAATTCATATACCCTAACTGTTAAATAATTTTCCAAAACCGTCAATCTTTTCTTTATAATTAATTGCATTAAGTGAGTCCCAAATCAAAGTTTGATTGCTTGATAGAACAACTTTATTTAGTTTTTTTTCTAATTTATTAATTATAGATAATACTGGTAAAGCTGTACATGAAACAAATAACGCCTCACTATCTGCAAGATCTATTTTTGACAAGACGTCAAATAAATGATCCTCATCAACTTTTCCAATATCTAAATCAGAATCAATATCAAAATAAGTTAAAGAACTAATATTAATATTTTCTTTTTCAAAGTAATTAACCACAGAGTCATTTATTGTTTTTGTATAAGGTGTAAAAATAGATATCTTATCAATGCCTAATTTATTTAATGCTTTAATAGCTGCGGTTATTGGTGTTGTTACCTTTGCTTCTGGTTTAGCCAAATTTACTTTTTCTTTTATCACATCATACCCAGCTGCAACTGTTCCAGACGTACAACCATACGCTATACAATCTATTTTTTGATCTGGCAAAATATCTTTTGTAACCTCCGTAATATCTTCAGCCATTTTAGCTAAGGTTTCATTGGTAAGGGGGTTGTAGCAATGGATTCTATTTACATAGAGGTCAATATCTCTTCCATAAATTATATTATTAAAATCTTTTTCAATTCTAAAATCGCTACCTAGCGTTAT
>CAJQRP010000031.1 GCA_905612365.1 uncultured Candidatus Pelagibacter sp.
AGAAAAATTTAACCTGGATGAGGAAAGTTTGTTTTTAGAATTTAAATCAAAGTTATTATAAATGGATAAAAATTACTATATTACAACTCCAATTTACTACCCATCAGCGAAACCTCATATGGGTCATGCATATACAAGCATTGCTGCGGATTTTTTTGCTAGATTTAAACGTATAGATGGTTTTAATGTGCATTTTTTAACAGGTACTGATGAGCATGGTTTAAAAATACAAAGAGCAGCAGAGAAAAAAAATGTTGATCCTCAGGCTTTTTGTGATGAAATTAGTCAAACATTTAGGGATCTTTCAAAAACATTAAATTTATCTAATACCGATTTCATTAGAACTACCGAAGTGAGACACAAAAAAACAGTTCAACATTTATGGAGCGAGCTTGAAAAAAATGATGATATCTATTTATCGAAATATTCGGGCTGGTATTCTGTTTCTGACGAAGCTTTCTACGGTGATGAAGAAATTACTGAAAAAGAAAACATTAAGATAGCAACTGCATCTGGTTCACCAGTTGAATGGATAGAGGAAGAGTCTTATTTTTTTAGGCTGTCTAAGTGGCAAGATGAATTACTAAATTATTATGAAAAAAATCCTGACTTTATTTCACCAAAATCTAGAAAAAATGAAGTAGTTAGCTTTGTAAAAGGTGGGTTAAAAGACCTATCTATAAGTCGTAAAGCATTCTCTTGGGGCATCAAAGTCCCTAATAGTCCAGATCATGTAATTTATGTTTGGCTCGATGCTCTAACTAATTATTTAAGCGCTTTAAACTATCCAGATACAGATGATGCTTTGTTCAAAAAATTTTGGCCTGCATCTGTTCATTTAATAGGTAAGGATATATTGAGATTTCACTCTGTATATTGGCCTGCATTTTTAATGGCTGCAAAAATACCTTTACCTAAGAAAATTTATGGTCATGGCTGGATTTTATCTGGTGATGAAAAGATGTCTAAATCAAAAGGAAATATTCTTGATCCTTTAGATATTATTGAAATTTATGGTCTTGATCCCTTAAGATATTATTTAATTAAAGAAGTTTCATTTGGTAATGATGGTAACATTTCACAAGATAGGTTAGAGGATTGTATCAATAGTGATTTAGCTAATAATTATGGAAATTTATGTCAAAGAGTTACTGCATTTGCTGAGAAAAATTGCTCCTCATCTGTACCAGACAATAAAGAATTTAATGACGAAGATTTAGTGATGCTAAATAAATTTACTGATAATTTAACGGCAATACGTACTGAAATTGATAATCAAAATATTAATTATTATATTAATTTTATTATTAGTGCTTTATTTGAAGCAAATAAGTATTTTAATGACCAGGAACCTTGGAAAAAAAAAGATGATAAAAACAGATTAAATACAATTGTCTATACATCTTTAGAAATGATTAGAAAAATCTCATTCATGCTTTATCCAATAATTCCAAGTTCAATAGAAAAAGCCTTAAAGATTTTTAATTTAAATGTTGATGCAATTAATTTTGAATCTATTGCAAAACATGACTTTCTTGTATCCGGAAAGCCTATAAAAAAAATAGATATTTTATTTAAAAAAATTGAAAAAAAAAATGATTGATTCTCATTGTCATTTAGATCATGAACCATTACTTGATAATTTAAGTGATGTTATAAAAAGATCTAAAGAAGTTGGTATTTCGAAATTATTAACAATATGCACCACGGTAGAAAGTTTTGTTAGGATAAAGAATATCATTAAACTTGATCCAATAATTTATGGAACATTTGGTATTCATCCTCATGAGACTGAGGAAAGTCATTTAATTGATAAAAATTATATAATAAGTCAAATAAATCAAAATGAACGAATTATTGGTATAGGTGAAACTGGCTTAGATTTTTTTTATAATCATAGCAACAAGGAAAGGCAAATTGATAGCTTTAAAGCTCATATAGAGGCTTCTATAGACCTTAATATACCTATTATCATACATTCTCGAAATGCCGAGGATGAAACATATGAGATTTTAAAATCATATAAATCAGAAAAATTAAAAATTTTAATGCATTGCTTTACCGGTTCATTAAATTTTGCAAATCAATTACTTGAATTAGATGCATTTTTCTCTGCAAGTGGAATAATCACTTTTAAAAATAGCTTAGATCTTCAAGAAACTTTTAGAAATATTCCCTTAGATAAACTACTTGTAGAAACAGATAGCCCATTTTTAGCTCCTATACCAATGAGAGGAAAAAAAAATGAACCAAGTTTTATCAAATATACTCTAGAAAAATTATCTATTTTAAAAGAAAAGACTAATCAGGAAATGTCTGATTTAACTACTAAAAATTTTAATAAACTTTTTAACCTATAATGTCTCTTGAATTTGTCATTTTGGGTAGTGGTAGTTCAATGGGTGTACCTAGAGCTGATGGATATTCTGGCGATTGTGATTTAAAAAATAAAAAAAATTTTAGAACAAGATGTTCTGCTTTAATTAGATTTAATGATCAAAATATCCTAATAGATACATCTCCAGATTTGAGGTCACAACTTCTAAAAAATAAAATTAGGACTATTAGCAAAGTTTTTTATACACATTTACACGCAGATCAAACACATGGTATTAATGATCTACGTCCATTTTTTTTAATAAACAAGAAGCAAATTCCTGTTTATGCGGACACTAATACTAAGAAATATTTACTTTCCACTTTTAAATATTGTTTTAAATCATCTTATGGTTATCCATCTACTTTAAATATTAATAGTCTTAAAAAAGAACATCAATTTAAAAATAAAAACCAAAAAATTAAAATTGAATCAATACCAGTTCAGCATGGTCAAATTAAAAGTATATGCTATCTAATTAATAACAAATTAGCCTATGCAAGTGATATTAGTTTATTTTTTAAGAAAGATTACAAAAAATTAAAAAAATTAGAATACTTGATTATCGACTGTCTATGGTACCGTAATCATTCAGCACATTTCAATTTAGATCAAGTTTTGGAAATAGTTAAAATCTTAACTCCTAGACAAACTATATTAACAAATATGCATAGTGACTTAGATTATGCAAAACTTAAAAAGAAATTACCAAAAAATGTTATTCCTGGTTTTGATGGTATGACTGTTAGATTATAGAATTAAATCTATTTGTTTTGTTATTTTATCTGACATTGGTGTAATAAAAGAATTGAATGTGTCCTGTATTTTTCCTTCTTTATTAATTAAAATTTTATGAAAATTCCACTTAGGAACAGTCGAGTTACCATAATTTTTTTTTGCCCACTTATATAAATCATTAGCATCTTCACCTTTAACGTCTGTTTTGTCAGTTATTGGAAATGTAATATTAAAATTAGTTTCACAAAAATTCTTAATTTCGGAATTAGACCCTGGTTCTTGTCCACCAAATTGATTTGACGGAACACCAATTACATAGAAACCCCTGTCTTTATACTTCTCATAAAGTTCTTGAAGGCCTGTATATTGTTTAGTAAAGCCACATTTACTAGCAACATTTACTAAAAGTATAGTTTTTCCTTTGTATTGATTTAAATCAATAGTTTCATTATTAATATTTTTTATTGAGTGATCAAAAAATAGCTTTTCATATTTAGCATCAACTTTTTCAAAAAATGTTAACATAGATATAATTAGTAGGATTAATAAATTGTTTTTATAAAGCATGAATTATTTTTTAGAGGCATACAATAATATAAAATATCCAAATACCGTAGAAAGTAAAGACCCTGCAAGAACACCAATTTTTACACCATCTATATACTGAATATTTTCAGCAAATGCTAAGTTTCCAACAAACAAACTCATTGTAAAGCCAACACCTGTTAATATTGAAACTCCGTATAGACTTAACCAATTAGACTTGTCTGGCATTTCTGCCACACCGAATTTAACTGCAAAGAAAGAAATGAGCATAACTCCAATTTGTTTACCCACAAACAATCCTAAAAGAATACCTAATGGAACAGGTTCCAATAAAGATGATAATGATAACCCCTCTAAAGACACACCTGCATTAGCGAATGCAAATATAGGCATTATCATAAAAGCAACATAAGGACTGATTGCATGCTCAAGTTTAATTAATAAAGAGAAATCTTTCTCTTTAATTCTATGAGGTATGGTCGTAGCTAAAAGAACACCTGCTATTGTTGCATGAATTCCAGACTTATATGTAAAGAACCACATGAAGGCACCAATTATTAAATAGGGAATAAACTTTTTAACACCAAATTTATTTAAAGTAAGTAATAAAATATATGAAATTAAGATCAAACTTAAATAGTTTATGCTTAAATCACCAGAATAGAAAAAAGCGATAATCAATATCGCACCAAGATCATCAATAATAGCAAGAGCCGTTAAAAAAATTTTTAAAGAAATTGGAACTCTTGAACCAAGCAAAGATAAAATTCCCAGTGAAAATGCTATGTCTGTAGCAGATGGAATTGCCCAACCATTCAATGTTTCAGTATTACCAAAGTTTATAAAAACATAGACTAGAGCAGGGACTACCATTCCTCCAACAGCTCCTATAATTGGAAGTAACGCTTTTTTTAAATTAGAGAGTTCACCTTGAATAAATTCTCGTTTAATTTCTAGTGTTACAAAGAAAAAGAAAATTGCCATCAATAAATCATTAATCCAGTGATGTACGGAAAGTTTTAAACCAAAATCATTAATACCTACAAACAAGTATTGGTTTAATGTATCAAAATATAAATTACTAAAACTAGAATTGCTTATTACAAGAGCAATAATTGCAGCAATTAATAATACAAGACCACTTGCTGCTTCTAACTGAAAAAACCATTTAAAAGGCTTTGAAAGATTTTTGATCATAATTTTATGTTAAATCTCTAATAAATAATGAGATATCTTTAATACTTTCATAAAGATTATAAAGTATAAATTCAATATTTGGGACAATTTTTCCAATAGGATATTTAAAAGTATCTACAATAATTATAAAAGCTACGAATGAAATAATTATTACAACAAAAATATTTAATATTTTAATGTTTTTTTGTTTGTTTGGTTTGGTATTTACTTGTGTGCTTTCATTTATGCTAACCTCAATTTTTTCCTTAGTCTCTTCTTCTAAACCTACTTCAACTTCATCTTTAGGTGCATTTGATACACTTTCTTCTTCGTTGATGGATGGGTTATTTTGGTCAAAAATATTAATACTATCAATACCAGTTTCTTCATCAATAGGGCTTACCGTGTTTTCAAGGACTTCTTTTTTAAAAAACCATTTATGATCACAGCTAGCACACTGTAACAAGCGACCCTTGTCTGAAATTAAATTTGAGTCTATATTAAATTTTTTATTACAATTATTACAAGTAATGATCATTATTGATGTATATCTGATTCTTGTAAAAAAGCCTTGTTTTTGATGTTCTTTATTCTTTGAAATTATCAATATCTAATGTATTAGTACCTCAATCGGGGCGTAGCGCAGCCTGGTAGCGCATCTGGTTTGGGACCAGAGGGTCGCAGGTTCAAATCCTGCCGCCCCGACCAATTTATGAAAAAAGCAAAAATTTATATTCCTACAAAAAATTCAATGCAGTCTGGTCTTGGCAAATCAGACAAATGGTTAATTGAATTTGAAATTGAGGATACTGGTATAAATCCTTTAATGGGTTGGGAGACAAACTCTAACACACTTTCAGAGTTAAATTTAGAATTTTCCTCTAAAGATTTAGCAATAGAATATGCAAAAAAAAATAAAATTGATTTTGAGATTATTGAACCTCAAAAAAGAAAAACAGTTAAAAAATCATACGCAGATAATTTTCTCAAATAACTGTTATGTTTAAATTCTTTACCCAAAAAAAATGGCAAATGTGGTCTTGGTTAGGTTCATTTGTAATTTTATCATCATTGTGGGTTCAAGTAAAAATTGACGTAAAAATAAATGAATGGTTTGGCGTGTTCTACGACATGATTCAAAAAGCACTTGCTAAACCCAACGCTATTACAATTGAAGAGTACTGGGAAAATTTAGCATCATTTATTACACTAGCTGGAATATATATAGCTCTTTACGTTGTAATTAGTTTTTTTACAGCACACTTCTTGTTTAGATGGAGAACTGCCATGGTGGAATGGTATCATTCTGTTTATGATAGAGCTCGTAAAATAGAAGGTGCCTCACAAAGAGTTCAAGAAGATACAATTAAGTTTACCCGTATTATGGAATCTTTAGGTACAAGTTTTATTGAATCGGTTATGGTTTTAATACAATTTACTCCGATTTTATTAGGGCTATCAGTAGGTATACCAATCTTCTTTTTTGGTGATTGGCAATATGGATTGATAACTGGCGCATTACTTTGGACATTGGGTGGTACAGCATTCTTGATAGGATTAGGTTGGGTATTGCGTTTAGTGGGAGTGGAATATGATCTACAAAAAAAAGAGGCTGCATACAGAAAAATATTAGTAGTAGCTGAAGATGATGGTAACGTTAGACCCAAAACAATAAACGAATTATTTGATGACGTTCGTTCAATTCACTTTTTAAGCTATACAAGGTATTTATATTTTAATATTGGCCGTATGGCTTACTTACAAGCAAATGTATTATCAGCTTATGTTTTCTTAGCTCCAGCTATTGTAGCAGGTGTTGTAACATTAGGTGTTATGCAGCAAATTATAAGAGCTTTTGGAAGAGTTGAAGGTTCTATGCAATACTTATTAAAAGCTTGGCCTACAATTATAGAGCTGGCAAGTGTTTATAAACGTCTAAGAGAATTTGAGAGTGTAATAGATTCTACTGAAATAGTTATTCAAAAAGATTAATGGCTATTGATAAAAAATATGTTGATCAAATTATAAAAGTTTCTGAAAAAGCTGCTCTAGCATCATCTTATTTAGTTGGAAAAAAGGACAAGATTGCAGCAGATCAAGCAGCTGTTGATTCAATGAGATTTGAATTGAATAAAATAGATATGAATGGCGAAGTTGTTATTGGAGAGGGGTCACTTGATGAGGCTCCAATGCTTTACACTGGTGAAAAACTTGGAAATAAAAATGGTCCTTATTTTGATATAGCTGTTGATCCCTTAGAAGGAACAAATTTTGCTGCAAACAATTTACCTGGAGCAACATCAGTTATTTCAATTGCTGAAAAGGGAAATCTTTTTAATGCACCAGAAACCTATATGGATAAAATTGCAACTGGATCAATTGAAAAAGGATTAATTGATCTAGATTTTTCATTAAAGAAAAATACTTCAAATCTTGCTGATTTTTTAAACAAAGATATCTCATCACTCACAGCATGTGTAATGGATAGACCGAGGCATCAAAAAATAATTGATGAGCTTAAACAATTAAATATAAATATTAAATTGATTACTGATGGTGATGTTCTTGGTGCATTGTATGTGACAAATCCAAAATATAATGTTGATATATTTTTGGGTATAGGAGGTGGTCCTGAGGGAGTTTTGGCAGCATCAGCTCTTGATGCTTTTGACTGTCATTTTCAAGGGAGATTTATATTTGATAATGACAAAGATATTAAAGAGGCAAAAATAATGGGAATTAGTGATTTAAATAAAAAATACGAATTAAATGAAATTATAAAAGGGGACTCTATATTTTGCGCGACAGGGATTACCTCAAGTGAGATGTTAAATGGAGTGGTAATAAACAATAATGAATATATTACCGAAACATTGGTTACACACAAAAGTTTAAAATTTAAAGAAACGATAAAAAGAACAAATCTTATTGAAGAATGATTTCTATTTCAGGTAAGAAATGGGAACAAAAAAAAATCAATCAGAACTTAGTTGATAAATTAAAACAAGATTTTAATTTTAGTGACATTTTATCTAGACTAATTATTTCAAGAAAATTTGAAGATATTGAAATTGCAACAATCAATACAGATTTAGATTTAAACAACGTTTTTCTAAATAATGAAGATTTCAGTCAATCTATTAAACTTGTTATTAATTGCATCAATAACAATGAAAAAATATGTATTTTAGGTGATTATGATGTGGATGGGTCTGCTGCTACATCATTATTTGTTAAATTTTTAGAAAGTATAAATCACTCTTTTTTTTATTATATACCTGATAGAGAAAAGGATGGCTATGGCGCTACCAAAAAATTATTCCAAAAACTGATCTTAGAAAAGCCTAGATTAATTATAATGGTTGATTGCGGCTCTACTTCTAATGAAGCAATAGATTATTTAAATAAAAATAAGATTAAATCCCTAATCATTGATCATCATGAAATTAATAATCCATTTCCAAATGCAAACTCAATTATAAATCCTAAAAAAGATAATGGTTATAAAGAATATGACTATTTATGTGCCACCTCACTTTCTTATTTTTTTTTAGATTTACTAATTAAAGAAATTAAAAGTGAAATAAATATAACTGATTATTTAATATATGTTTTGTTAGCTACAGTGTGTGATGTAATGCCTTTAAGAAAGCTTAATAGATTAATTGCATTAAATGCACTTAAAAATTTTGATATAACAAAAAATTTACCCCTGAATACTTTGTTTGAATTAAATGAAAAAAAAAATAAAATTAGTATTAATGATTTAGGTTATTTAATTGGTCCTATATTGAATGCTGGTGGAAGACTGGGTAAGTCTCAATATGCTACAGAATTATTATCTTCTAATAATGATCAAGTTATCAAAGATAGATCTACTTATTTAATTAAATTAAATAATAAAAGAAAACAAATTGAAACCTTAGTATTAAATGAAATTAATTTTCAAAAAATTGAAAAAGAAAATAAAGATGTAATTATTTATTATAATCCAAATATAAACGAAGGTTTGATTGGAATTATTGCAGCAAGATTAAAAGATTATTTTAATAAACCCTCCATTGTTATTACTGCGTCTAATGAATTATTAAAAGGATCAGCGAGGTCAATTTATAATTATAATATTGGCCGTGTAATTAAAAATTCACTAGATCAAGGTATAATTTTAAAAGGTGGTGGTCACAATATGGCTGCTGGATTTACCCTAAATAAAGCAAACTTTAAAGATTTTGAAAATTATATATTAGCGGATTTTTTAAAATCTAATACAGTAAATAATAATATATTTTCATATGAATCGGAAATTTTGCCATCGGCATTAAATCAAGATTTTTACAATGAAATAAAAAAATTAGAACCTTTCGGTACAGGAAACCCAGTACCAACATTCATGCTAAAAGATTTAAGAATAATTAAGCCCACCTTATTGAATAACAAGCACATATCTTCAATTTTAAAATCAAAAACAGGGTTTTCTATTAAGGCAATATCTTTTAATTCTATTAATACCAAGATTGGTAATCACTTAATGGGTTATAAAAATAGCATTAATGTCATAGGACAAATCAATGAAAATATCTGGAATAATAAAAAAACTCTTCAATTAACTATTAGAGACCTTATCCTATAGCTTAATTACACTTGATAAATAATGACTTTTAAAATAAAAGATCTCAACATGGTCCCTTCGTCTATCGGTTAGGACAGCTGGTTTTCATCCTGCAAAGGGGGGTTCGATTCCCCCAGGGACCGCCAAAAATTGATTAATTTATGGTTTACTATGTTTATTTAATAAAAACTGTAAAAGGGTTCTTAAATAAATCATACGTTGGATATTCAAATAATTTCAATAAAAGATTAGATAGTCATAATAAAAATAAAGGTGCAAAATCAACCTTAGAAGGTCTAAAACAGATCAATTTGGTGAGGGTTTTACAAAAGCACTACCCTACTTTGACAGCTTTAAATATTGCCCAGTAGTATCATTAAAAAATTGGCTACAAGTATCAAAGATAAACTCAGGTTCTGTGTTTAGAAGATTTGTTAAAGGATCTAAGTTATCTGAAAAAAGATTAACAGATCAAACGGTAGCCTTACTTATTAAGGAGTACTTAAATTTGGCTGGCATAGATAGTAAAAATTACTCTGGTCATAGTTTGAGATCAGGGTTTGCAACATCTGCCGCTGAGGCAGGTGTGGAAGAGCGAAGTATTATGACTATGACAGGTCATAAATCTACAGAGATGGTAAGAAGAT
>CAJQRP010000032.1 GCA_905612365.1 uncultured Candidatus Pelagibacter sp.
TATATTGAATAATCCCGTAATCTTTACCTGTTCCTGAAACTATAGAAAATATTGCGTTTGGTTCCACTATAACTGGAATTTTGCTATTCAAATCTGAAAGTAATAATACCCTTGATGACAAATAATTAACCTCAACAACTTTTCCAACAAGATATTCTCCATCCATTACAATCATTCCAAGGTTAATTTTATTTTTACTGCCTCTGTTAATGATGATAGATCTTAAAAATGGACTACCTTTATCGCTTAAAACTTTAGCAATTATAGTGTCTGATTTAACCAGATAATCATCAACTATATTTTTTAATCTTTGGTTTTCTAAAATTATAAATTCATTTAATAAATCTTTAGCTTTTAAAATTTCTAGTTCTGATTTAATTTTTTCATTTTCCTTATAAAGTTTGTTGTGATTTTGAATTGTAAGATAACTATCTTTCAATAAATTCTCTGGTACAGAAACTATAAAAGAAGATCTATAAACTATTTCCGTAATACCTATTTTTACATAGTTTATAATTTTAAAGTTAAAACTGCCTAAAATTAAAAAAATTATAGAAAAAAATATTAAACTTAATAATGAGAACCTTTGCTGTGTTCCTTTTTTTAAAAAAGCAGACCTTAATGCAATTACAAAATCATCTCTGCTTGTTTCCATTATTTCTAATACTCAGATAGCATAGTAGAGAATGTTTCTTCTTGATCAAGAGCTTTGCCAGTCCCAATTGCAACGCATGCTAATGGATCATCTGCTATAAAAACTGGCAATCCAGTTTCTTTAGAGAATCTTTTGTCAATATTTTTTAATAAAGCACCACCACCTGTTAACGTTAGACCCATATCTACTAAATCAGCTGATAATTCAGGAGGAGTGTTTTCAAGCGCATCTTTTATCCCATTCACCATTTCTTTTAAAATATCATTTAAAGCTTCAGCTGTATCTTCTTCAGTAATATTTACTTCCTTAGGTGTTCCTGACCTTAAATCTCTACCTTTAACAGCATAAGTATTACTGTTCGATGGTATAGCTGTTCCAATTTCTTTTTTTATTTTTTCAGCAGTACTATCTCCAATCATTAAGTTATATTCTTTTCTCATATAATTTACTAAAGCTGTATCCATTGCATCTCCAGCAACTCTTAAAGATCTAGAATAAACAAGACCTCCTAATGACATAACAGCTATCTCTGTGGTACCTCCACCAATATCAACAACCATTGATCCTGTTGCTTCTGAGATTGGAAGACCTGCGCCAATTGCTGCTGCAATAGGTTCCTCAATTAACTGAACTCTTCTTGCACCTGCTGCTAATGCGCTATCTTGAATTGCTTTTCTTTCAACTGGTGTTGACCCTGTCGGAACACAGATTAAAATTCTTGGGTTTGCAAAAGTTTTATTTTTATGAACTTTTTTTATAAAATGTTTAATCATTTCTTCAGTAACTATAAAGTCTGCAATTACTCCATCTCTTAAAGGTCTAATAGCACTAATGTTACCTGGTGTTCTTCCAAGCATAGTTTTTGCTTCATCTCCAACTGCTAGAACAGTTTTTTTACCCATGTTCTCAACTATAGCAACAACAGATGGTTCATTTAAAACCACTCCTTGTCCTTTTAATACAACGAGAGTGTTAGCAGTCCCAAGGTCAATCGCCATATCTTGACTCCAAACGTTTGTTATATTTTTAAACCAATTAGCCATCTTATATTCCCTTCATTTTCTGAGTTTCATGCTCCATTGGAGCAGTTTTTTTTCTTTTAATAATCATTTTATTTAAAGCACTTAAATAAGCATTGGCTGACGCTACTAATGTGTCAGTATCAGCGGCTTGTCCAACTGTAGTTTTACCCTCTTCTTCAATTCTAACACTTACTGTAGCTTGTGCATCAGTTCCTTCTGTAACAGCGTGAACTTGATACAATTGTAATTTCACATCATGTGGATATAAAACTTTGATACATTTAAAAATAGCATCTACAGGACCATCACCTGTTTCTGAGGTTGATTTAATTTCACCATAAACATCAAGAGTCATCTCTGCTTTTTGAGGTTCACCTGTTCCTGCAAAAACTTTTAAAGACTTTAAATTTATTGCATTTATTTTATTGTCTGTAATTAAACTATCATCAACTAAGGCCATAATATCATCATCATAAACATGTTTTTTCTTATCAGCTAAAACTTTAAATTTACCAAAAGCAGATTGAATTACATCATCGGTTACATCTGCATAGCCAAGATCATTTAATTTTTCTTTAAATGCATGACGCCCTGAATGTTTACCCATTACCAATGAAGTTTTTTTAACCCCAACACTCTCTGGTGTCATAATCTCATAAGTTTCTCTATTTTTAAGCATTCCGTCTTGATGAATGCCTGCTTCATGAGCAAAAGCATTTTTTCCAACAATTGCCTTATTAAATTGAACTGGAAATGTTGCATTAGAGACAACTTTTGAAGCTTTGCTTAATAATTCAGTTTTAATTCCTGTTGTAAAAGGCATTAAATCATTTCTTGTTTTTATAGCCATTACAATTTCTTCAAGTGCAGCATTACCTGCTCTTTCACCAATACCATTAATTGTACATTCAACTTGTCTTGCACCAGCCTGAACACCAGCCAAAGAATTTGCTACTGCTAATCCTAAATCGTTATGACAGTGAACAGATAAAATAGCTTTATCTATATTTGGAACTTTATTTTTTAAAGTTGTGATAATTTTAGTAAATTCTGGTGGAATTGTATAACCAACAGTGTCAGGAATATTTATTGTTTTAGCGCCACTGCTGATTGCTGTCTCAACTATCTTACACATAAAATCCATGTCTGTTCTAGTTCCATCTTCACAAGACCATTCAACATCATCTGTTAAATTTCTTGCATAAGTTACACTTTCTTTTATTGCATCCACAACTTGTTCTGGAGATTTGTTTAACTTAAATTTCATATGAAGTGGACTTGTTGAAATAAAAGTATGAATTCTAAATCTTGGAGCAGCTTTTAATGCTTCATGACATGCATCTATATCCTTTTTGCTAGCTCTTGATAATCCACATGGAATTGAATTTTTTAAAATTTTACTTATTGCAGTTACTGCCTCAAAATCTCCTGGGGATGCTATTGGAAATCCTGCTTCAATAATATCAATTCCTAATTCATCAAAAATTCTTGCAATTTGAATTTTTTCCTCAATACTCATTGATGCACCAGGTGACTGCTCACCATCTCGCATCGTAGTATCAAATATAATAACTTTATCTTTGTCGCTCATAACCAATAATTTTAGAAAATCTATAATACAATCTATAATAGAGATTGCAAAATAAATGTTATATTTTGGCTACAATTTATGAACGATTTGGGTTTTTAGTAAAATTAACTCTTATCGCTATCAACTAATTTCTTTTTACTAATCCAAGGCATCATTGCTCTAAGTTCAGCACCAACTTTTTCAACTGGATGCTCTGCAAGTTTAGCTCTTGTTGCTAAAAAGTTTTTTTGACCATTTTTACACTCGTTCATCCATTCTTTAGTGAATTTACCTGACTGTATATCTGTTAATACTTCTTTCATCCTTTTTTTAGTCTGTTCCTTATCTATAATTCTTGGTCCAGCAACATACTCTCCATACTCAGCTGTATTTGAGATAGAATAATTCATATTTGCAATTCCACCCTCATAAATTAAATCAACAATTAATTTTACTTCATGAACAGTTTCAAAGTATGCCATCTCAGGTGCATAACCAGCTTCTGTTAAAGTTTCATAACCATTTTTAATTAACTCGACTAACCCACCACAAAGAACAGTCTGTTCTCCAAATAAATCAGTTTCAACTTCATCTTTAAATGTTGTTTCTATAATTCCTGATCTTCCACCGCCTACAGCTGAAGCATAAGATAAAGCAAGGTCTCTTGCTTTTCCTGATCCATCTTGGTGAACGGCAAACAAGCATGGCACACCACCACCTTTTTCATATTCACTTCTAACTAAATGTCCAGGACCTTTAGGTGCAACCATAAAGACATCCAAATCTTTTCTAGCTTTAATAAGATCATAATGAATATTTAAACCATGAGCAAATGCTATACTCGTTCCCTCTTTAACTCTTTGTTCAATGTGATTTTTATAGATTTCAGCCTGTAGTTCATCTGGTGTTAACATCATAACAACATCAGCCCATTCTGCCGCATCTGACAAATTCATTACTTTCAAACCTTTTGACTCTGCTTTAGCAGCACTTGATGATCCCTCTCTAAGAGCAACAACAATTTCTTTAACACCACTATCTTTTAAATTTAAAGCATGGGCGTGCCCTTGACTTCCATAGCCAAAAATTGCTATTTTTTTGTTCTTAATTAAATCTACATCTGCATCTTTTTCATAAAACATTTTCATTATTTTCTCCTTTTAATTAATTAAAAATTTCTGCACCTCTTGTCATTGCAACCGCTCCAGTTCTTGAGGCACTAACAAGACCAAATGGTTTTAAATTCTTTGTCACGCTATCTATTTCTCTTCTTAA
>CAJQRP010000033.1 GCA_905612365.1 uncultured Candidatus Pelagibacter sp.
TGAATTTTCAAATACAGGTAGAAGTGTTCATTACTTAGCTGTGGCAGCAACTAATCTTTATGAAAATACACGATCTTCTGTTCAAAAATATATTAATGCTAAAGATAAAAACGAAATTGTATTTACTAAAGGTGCCACTGAAGCAATTAACCTTGTGGCTAATACTTTTGGCCAAAAATTTTTAGAACCAGGAGACGAAATTCTTATAACAGAACTTGAGCATCACTCTAATTATGTGCCATGGCACTTTTTAAGACAATCAAAAGGGATTAAGATTGAATTTGCAGAAATTAATGATGATGGTGAAATTACTCTCGAAAGTATTGAAAAAAAAATAAATTCAAAAACAAAATTAATTGCTATTACTCATTTATCTAATGTGACTGGAGCTGTCTTGCCAGTTAAAGAAATAACAGAATTAGCTCACTCAAAAGGCATCGCAGTTTTAGTTGATGGTTGTCAGGGTGCACCACATTTAAAGTTAGATATGCAAGATATTGACTGTGATTTTTATGCTATTTCATGTCATAAAATGTATGGACCAACTGGTCTTGGAGTGCTTTATGCTAAAAAAAAATGGTTAGAACAATTACCTCCTTATCAAGGGGGTGGTGGTATGATCAATGACGTTAAAAAAGACAGTATTACTTATGGCGATTTACCAAACAAGTATGAAGCAGGAACAATGGCTACAGCACAAGTTATTGCTTTTGATCAATCTATAAAGTTTCTAGAAAAAGTTGGAATAGAAAGTATGATCAAACATGAACAAGAATTAATTGAATATGGACAAGAAATCTTAAAAAGAAACAATTCTGTTAAGTTAATAGGTAATCCTAAAAATAGAGCTGCAGTTTTATCTTTTACAATTGAGGGTGTACATCCACACGACATAGCCACTATATTGGATGAAGATGGTGTTGCTATAAGAGCCGGACATCATTGCTGTCAAATCTTACATGATAAATTGGGAATTTCAGCAAGTGCACGTGCCTCATTAGGTGTTTATAATACAAAGGAAGATCTAGACCAACTTAATAGCTCAATAAATAACTGTAAAAAAATTTTTAATTTATAATGAATATTAAAGAACTTTATCAAGAAATTATTTTAGAACATGGAAAAAATCCACGCAATCTAAGAAAGACAGAAAATTTTAACAAAGATGCAAAAGGTAATAACCCTTTATGTGGTGATAATGTTCATATATTTCTAAAATTGGATGAAGACAAAAAAGTACAAGATGTTTCATTTGAGGGAAGTGGCTGTGCAATTTCAATGGCATCAGCATCAATTATGACTGATTTAATGAAGGGAAAAGAAGAAGCTCAAGTCAAAGAAATTGTAAATGATTTTTTGGGTATGATTAAAGAAAATCCTGAATTAAAATCAAAAAATTTGCAGGAAGATGAAAAAACTAAGTTAATGTGCTTATCTGGGGTAAAACAATATCCAATGAGAGTAAAATGTGCAACATTATCATGGCACACTTTAATTTCTGCAATTGACAAAACTCAAGAAGAAATCAATACTGAAAACTAGATAAAACTATGGATTTAAGAGAACAAGTAATAGCTGAAATTAGAAAAATTTACGATCCTGAGATACCGGTTAATATTTATGAATTAGGTTTGATTTATGATGTTAAGGTAAAAGAGGATAAAGCTAAAATTATAATGACTTTAACTACACCCAATTGTCCTGTCGCTGAAAGCTTACCTCAAGAGGTTAAAGATAGTGCCATGCAAGTGGATGGTATTAAAGAAGTTGATCTTGATTTAGTTTTTGAACCGCCTTGGGAAAAGTCAATGATGTCTGTTTTCAAATTGATCACTGTTGATTTAAGATCTTTGGTTGTAATATTGTATATAATTAAAGGCTCATTCATTGAATAGTTCTCTTTAACCGTTACTCTAATATAACTGGCAATGAAAGCATTGTTCAATGAAACCAATGAATTAATCTCTTTAGAATTTTCATTTTGATTTAAATCTCTTGTTATCAAAACTTTACTGTCATCTTCAGAGCTAAAATCAACTTTTGAAATTACTCCATTAAGAAAAATTATCTTATTGTGTGCAAATTTATCAATAAAAGTAGTTTCATCAATCTCACCTATTTCAAAGTCAGTATGGAATCGTAAATTTTTAATATTAGAAGAAATTATCTGATTCAAATCTGAAAATTTCCAATCTTCTACTCTTTTATTTGGAAAACCATTCTCTACAAATTGATTAAAGTTTTCTTTTCTAGAATTTATACTTTTCTCTGAAAGTTTTAAACTTTCTATGACTTTATTAAAATCTACTTTTAGTTGTTCCATAATCTAACTTAAACTTTCGTATCCTTTGTTTTCAAGTTCTAATGCAAGTTCTGACCCACCCGATTTAACTATTTGTCCATTAATTAAAACATGCACAAAATCTGGTTTTATATATTCTAATAATCTTTGATAATGAGTAATAATTAAAAAAGAACTTTCTTTACTTCTTAATGCATTAACACCTTCTGAAACTATTTTTAAAGCATCGATATCAAGTCCAGAATCTGTTTCGTCTAGAATAGACAGCTTAGGATTTAATATAGACATTTGAAGTATTTCATTTTTTTTCTTTTCTCCACCAGAAAAACCTACATTTAATTGTCTACTTAAAATTTTTTCATCAAATTTTAATTCGCCTGCTTTTTGTTTAACTAATTTTAAGAATTCAATGGCATCTAATTCTTTTTCACCTTTTGCTTTTTTAATTGCATTTAAAGATGTTTTTAAAAAAATATTAGTATTAACGCCTGGAATTTCTAAAGGGTATTGAAATGCTAAAAATATTCCCTTGTGTGCTCTCTCTTCAATCTCTAAATCTAGTAAATTTTCATTTAAATATGTAACATCTCCACTTACCGTGTAACCTTTTTTCCCAGAAAGAACATTAGACAGGGTACTTTTACCAGATCCATTCGGTCCCATAATTGCATGCACTTCTCCTGGCTTAATTTCTAAATTTAATCCTTTTAATATTTCTTTATTATCTATTTTTGCTTTAAGATTTTTAATTTTTAACATTTACCCAACACTCCCTTCTAGACTAATACCAACTAATTTTTGTGCCTCTACGGCAAATTCCATTGGAAGCTGCTGTAACACTTCTTTGCAAAAACCATTAACAATTAAACTAACAGCCTCTTCTTGATTTAAACCTCTTTGATTACAGTAAAATAATTGCTCTTCACTAATTTTAGAAGTAGTGGCCTCATGTTCAATATTTGAACTAGAGTTTTTATTTTTTATATAAGGCACTGTATGCGCGCCGCATTTATTCCCCATTAACAACGAGTCACATTGAGTGAAATTTCTAGCATTATCAGCATTTCTGGCGATATCCACTAGTCCTCTGTATGTATTATCAGCAAAACCAGCCGATATACCTTTAGAAATTATTTTGCTTTTTGTATTTTTTCCAAGGTGAATCATCTTTGTACCAGTGTCTGCTTTCTGATGATTATTGGTGATAGCTATTGAATAAAATTCTCCAACAGAATTATCTCCTTTTAAAATACAACTTGGATACTTCCATGTGATTGCTGAACCTGTTTCGACTTGTGTCCATGAAATTTTTGAATTTTTTCCCTTACATAATCCTCTTTTAGTAACAAAATTATAAATACCTCCTACACCATTTTTATCTCCAGGGTACCAATTTTGAACTGTTGAATATTTAATTTCAGCATCATCTAGTGCAATTAATTCTACATTAGCAGCATGCAATTGATTTTCATCTCTCATTGGTGCCGTGCAGCCTTCTAAATAACTGACGTAACTTCCTTTGTCAGCAATAATTAATGTTCTTTCAAATTGACCTGTCTCTGTAGCATTAATTCTAAAATAAGTTGATAGCTCCATCGGACATCTGACACCTTCTGGAATGTAGACAAATGAACCATCTGTAAATACCGCAGAGTTTAATGTTGCAAAATAATGATCTGATAAAGGAATTACCGATCCTAAATATTTTTTTACAAGTTCAGGGTGTTCTCGAATTGCCTCAGACATTGAGCAAAAAATTATTCCTTTTTTATTCAATTCACCTTTAAAGGTTGTTGCTACTGACACTGAATCAAATACAGCATCTACAGCTATACCATTTAATCTTGCCTGTTCTTGCAGTGGTATTCCTAGTTTTTTATACGTTTCAAGTAACTTCGGATCTAACTCATCTAAACTTTTAGGTTTATCATCCATACTTTTTGGCGCAGAGTAATAATAAAGATCTTGGTAATCTATTTTAGGATATTTTGGTTTTTGCCAATTTGGCTCTTTTAATTGCTTTAATCTTTCAAATGCTTTTAGTCTCCAATCAAGCATCCATTTAGGTTCTTTTTTTATGTTTGAAATAAATTTAATAACTTCTTCATTTAATCCTTTAGGAGCTCTTGTGTTTTCAATATCAGTTGAAAAACCATATTTATAATCTTTTAATTTTTCTATCTCTTTTTCTCTAGCGTCCATTTTAATTTATACTTTCTAATTTGTTGCTTATAAGATCTTTTAAATTTTTTTTCTCAAAAAAATTATTGATGTGTATTTCAAGTTCATCCCACAAATTGTGGGTAATACATTTTGATGTTTTGCTATTACATCCTTTTTTTGACTCTTTTTTACACTGAACAGTTTTAACTTCTTCATCTACAGCATTAAGTATATTTGCTAGTTTAATTTGAGCAGGATCTTTGTTTAAAACGTACCCACCATTAGTGCCTCTGGTGCTTTTCACTATGTTGTGTTTTTTTAGTTTTGAAAATATTTGTTCTAAAAAATCTAATGATATGCCCTGCCTTAATGATATATCCCTTAAAGATACAGGATCTACGCTGTTGAAATTAGCTAAATCAGCTAAAGCCATTACTGCATATCTGCCTTTTGATGTTAATTTCATTTTCTTGATATTAAGTTATTATTTACCCTTTAAACTATGGGTTTTTATACAAACTTGACTAAATTAGTCAAGTATAGATTACATAAAAAAGTTAACATATTGTCGCTCACTTATGATAGATGTAACTTTTTTTTGAGAATAATAATCAATATCATTTATGGATAACAAAATAGTAGAAGTTTTTATACCTGGACCTGCCGGAAGAATGGAAGCCAAGTATTACAAAAGTGAAAAAATTACATCACCAATAGCATTAGTATTACAACCTCATCCTCAATATGGAGGAACAATGAATAATAAAGTTGTGGTTGATACATTTCATACTTTTATGGAAAATGGATTTTCTGTATGCAGAGTAAACTTTAGAGGTGTTGGAAAAAGTGATGGTGAATTTGATAATGGTCAAGGTGAACTTGCTGATGCAGCTGCAGCCCTAGATTGGTTAGAACGTGAAAATTTTGACAATTCACAATGTTGGGTTTCAGGGTTTTCTTTTGGATCACTAATAGCAATGCAACTATTAATGAGAAGACCAGAAATAAATAGATTTATCGCAATATCACCACAGCCAAACGTATATGACTTTTCATTTTTATCTCCATGCCCTACTTCAGGTTTAATGATTTATGGGAAAAAAGATGAATTAGTTCCTCTAGAGCATATTACTGATTTGGATAAAAGATTGAGTGCACAAAAAGGTATTAAAGTTGACTTTCAAGCTATAGATGATGCCAATCATTTTTTTACTAAAACAGAAGATGTGTTGGTAAAAAGCTTGGATAAATATATCAAAAAAGAATCTGCTTTATTTTAATCTTAATAGTTTTTAACTAAAATTCCACCTACACAAGATTCTTTTACACCCGTAGTATTAGGATATGAAATTTTTTTCTTAAGTGCAGATCTGATTGCAAGATAAGCAAAAGCCTGTGACTCAATGAAATCTCCATCAATTTTATAATCATCAATTATTTTTAAAGAAATATTTTTTGGTAATCTTTTTCTTATACTATCCATTAACGATAAATTTTTTCTTCCTCCACCACAAACTATTATTAATAACTTTTCATTTTCTTTAGTTTTGATTGATTTTAAAATTGATTGATGAATTATTATTGCAGCAAAATCTACTAATGTTGATAGGCCATCCTCATATGAGAGACCTTTAACAAAACTTAAATCAAAATCCTTTATATCAAATGAAAGTTTTTTTTGATTACTTATATTGTCAAAATTATCAATTGCTTGATTTAGAATGACTTCACTTGTTTTTCCGGTATTTGAAGCATTTCCATTTTCATCATATTTCATTTGTGTGTGTCTTCTAACCCATTCGTCCAAGAGACAATTACCTGGACCTACATCAAAACTTATTAAGTCTTCATTATTCATTGAGACAACAATAGTGATATTTGCAATACCTCCTATATTTAAAACACAAGCGGGTTTCTCAATTTGATTCTGGTTTACAAGTAAGTTATGAAAGATTGGGGCTAATGGTGCTCCTTGACCCCCATTAAGAATGTCATTTTCTCTAAAATTATAAACTACTTCTTTTTTTAAAAGACTTGATAATAAATTACCGTCTCCAATTTGTTTTGATATTTTTTCCTGAGCATTATGAAAAATTGTTTGACCATGAAAACCAACTAAATCCACATCTATTCCAACGTTCTTTATAATTTCTTTACTAATTTTGGCATGAAATAATGTAATTTTTCTCTCAAGTTCGCTAATTTGATATGAGTTAATTGTCAGATCTTTGGTTGAATTTATATTATCCCTTAGATTTAGTAAGTCTGAATAAATTACCTCATCATACTCAAAATATTTATCAAGTATAGGTTCATAGTTATTTTCACCGTCAGACCTAATAACTGATGCATCAACCCCGTCCATAGATGTGCCGCTCATTAACCCTAAAGAAGTATAAAATTTTTCCATTCTTATTTTTTAAGTAAATATTGTATATTCTAGATAGCATATTTATGAATAAATTTTTAAAAGAATTTAAAGATCGAGGTTTCTTTTACCAGTGTACTGGAGAAGAAAACCTGTCTCAATTATTAGATAAAGAAAAAATCAGAGCTTACATAGGTTTTGATTGTACAGCTGAAAGTCTTCATGTTGGTAGTTTGCTTCAAATTATGTGTCTTAGATTGTTACAAAAACATGGCCACCAACCAATAGTTTTATTGGGAGGTGGTACCACTAGAATAGGTGACCCATCTGGTAAAGATAAAACTAGAAAAATTTTATCTGAAGAAGAAATTGAAAATAATATAAATAATATCGAAAAAATTCTAAAAAATTTTTTAGATGATAAAGACCCAAAAACAAAACCTATATTTGTTAATAATTATACTTGGCTTAAAAATTTAAATTATATTTCTTTTCTAAGAGATGTAGGAAAACATTTTACAATCAATAAAATGTTAAGTTTTGATAGTGTTAAAATTAGATTAGAAAGAGAACAGTCATTAAGCTATATGGAATTTAACTATATGATTTTGCAAGCTTATGATTTTTTAGAATTAAATAAAAAAGAAAACTGTATGCTTCAAATTGGTGGCTCAGATCAATGGGGTAATATTGTTAATGGAGTTGATCTTATAAAGAGATATTCAAACAATCATGTTTATGGTTTAACGACACCTCTTATTACATTGGCATCAGGCGCAAAGATGGGCAAAACTGAATCTGGTGCTGTTTGGCTAGATAAAAGATTTCTTTCAGCATATGACTACTGGCAATTTTGGAGAAATATTGATGATGGAGATGTCTTAAAGTTTTTAAAGATTTTTACAGATATTAATGTTGATGAAATTGAAAAAATTAAAAATGATAATATTAATGAACTAAAAATTTTACTTGCAAATAAAACTACATCTATGTTGCATGGTGAAGATGAAGCAAGTAAATGTCAAGAAACAGCAAAACAAACATTTTCTGAAAATTCATTGGGTGATAACTTGCCGACCATTCTAATTAACAAAAAAATGTTAGACGATAGTGTGAGTATTCTAGATTTGGTAATTTTATCTAAATTAGAAAGCTCTAAGAGTGAAATTCGAAGATTAATCAAAGGAAATGGAATTAAAATAAATAGTCAGGCTATTTCTGACGAAAAATTTTTAATTACCGAAAGCTTATTTAAGGGCAATTTAATTAAGCTTTCTCTTGGTAAAAAAAAGCATATTAAAGTTGAATTAATTTAGTTCTTTTTAATTTTTTCTAGTGTTCTTGTTATAAATCTAGGAGTTAATGTTTTAATAGGATTGACTGTTGTGGACAGATTTTTTGGAGAACCTTTTATTTTAAAACTTACACCAAAAATACCTTCTCCCGTTTTTTCTCCTATTAATATTTTACCCAGTAGAGGAATTGAGGCTATTGATCTATTTAAAGTTGTTGCAGGAACTAAAGTTCCCTTCAAACTAACCAATTTTTTTGATTCAATATATCCATCCATTAATATTGAAATAGCAGGACCAATTGCATACATTTCTTCAATGGTAGTGAGACCTTTTTGACTTAAATATCGCATTTCAAAATCAGTAAATCTTATTCCCTCACCCGTTAAAAGATCTGCAATTCCCTGAAGCGATGCTAGGCTTAAAAGTTTAGCAAAAACAGGTACTTCTTTAACTTTAAAATTATCAATAACTAATACGGAATCAGAAACACCATCTTTTTTAATAGAATAAAAATCCATATGACCTTCTTCAAATCCTTTTATGAAATTATACCTTTTAATCAAAGGCTTTGGGTAGTTTGAAACAAACTTTGTAATAGTTTCTTTTTGCCTATTAGTTTCAATGGATAAATTCATCTTTTTATTATTAGAAAAAGTAGACTCTAGATTTAATTTATCTAATTTATTTTCTTTAAAGGTAAAGTTTCCAAATAAGTTTTTGGTGTAATCATTTTTGTTTATATAAGTTGTGTCTATTTTAATATCAAATCTAGAGTTAAAATTTTCAAAAATTGTAGAACTTTCATCATCATCCATACTATTATTAATCAACTGAGTTGCATCAAAACTTTTACCTTTTATGGAAAAATTAGATTTGTTTTTCTTTAATTCTATTTTGTTAAGAAGGTCATTCTTATTTCTATAATCAAGCTTAACATGACCTAAATCTTTAATTTTAAAATTTTCACTTAATAATAAATCTTTAATTGAAATTTGGTTATTTTTTTCTGTTATAGAAATATTTTTAAATATTAATTCTTTATTTTTTTTGTAAATACCTTTTAATAAAATTTCTGAACTATCTTCTTTTTTCTTCTTATAATCTAAAAAATTTATTATTAATGGATTTTTTTTAATATTAAACTTTGTATCAAAAGTTATTTTTCCATCATTATTAATAATACTATAAGATAATTGTTCAAGCTCTTCTCCAATGTAGGTACCTCCTTCTCCTTTAATATCTAATATATTTTTTGTTAATTTAATTTTAATCTTATGATCTTCAAATTTAACTTGTTCTGTATAATTGGGTAAAAAAGCTTTTAAATTAAGAGGATTTTTAACTATTTCAAAATTTTCTAGGTTAATGTTGGCCTCAAGCTTTAAATCATTTAATTTTAAATTTTTATTTAAGTTAAAAGAAAAGGTGTTTATAGAGTTGAAATTAATTTTCTCTATAACAATAGTGCTCAGTAAATCGCCAAGTATAGGTTCTAATTTACTTATATCAAAATTTTGTTGATTATTTACCACTTTTCCATCAATGAAAAAAATATCTTTCTTTTTTTCAATTTTGATTAGGGGTGATTTCAATTTTACACTATTAAGATTTGTTTCTATTTTTCTTAATGTTAATTGATTTTTACTTATATTAAATGAAAGGTTTAAATTATCAATTTTCACCTGGTTAAAAATATTAAATTTTGCTTTTTTAATAGCCCCATTAATTTGATAATTGTTTTTTATCTCTCCATCTAAATCAAACGTAAGATTTATATTTGCAGAAATTAATCCCTCTTTAGTTATGTTGTCTAAAACAAAAAGTTGTGGTGACCCCTCAACTGCTCTTGTTAATGAAATTAGATCTTTAATTTGAATTTCTTTTGTAGAAATTTTTAAATCATCAATATAAAATTGATTATTTATAAAAGATTTTAATGATATATTGCTAGTAACATCACTTAAATCTAGACTTTTATCTTTCAATAATATTTTAGGGTTTTTTGCTAAAATATTAATACTGAAATTTAGTGGGTTTAATAAATAATTGACCTCATTTAATGAAAGATTAATATTTTTATTAATTTTTGAAACATTTTTTTTTATTTTATTATTAAACTTTTCGGTCTTTATTCCATATATACTTAAGTAAATAACAATAACTGCAACAGTTGTTGTTAGTATTATAAGAATTTTAATTATTCTTTTCATTATTTCACTTTATACAATGAACTTTCTAAGAAATCATCAATCTCACCATCTAAGATTTTATCTGGATTTGAGCTTTCAAAGTTAGTTCTGTTATCTTTTACCATTCTGTATGGATGAAGTACATAAGACCTAATTTGATGACCCCAACCAATTTCTGACTTGGAGGACTCGATCGTTTGGCTTTCTTTTTCTTTTTTCTTTAATTCAAAATCATATAGTCTTGCCTTCAGCATATTCATGCAGGTGTCTTTATTTTTATGCTGCGATCTTTCATTTTGACATTGAACAACAATTTTAGAAGATAAGTGAGTAATTCTTACCGCACTATCAGTGGTATTTACATGCTGTCCTCCTGCTCCACTTGATCTGTAGGTGTCAATTCGTAAATCTTTTTCATTTATCTCAATTTCAATATTTTCGTCTACTACTGGATAAATCCAAATACTAGCAAAACTAGTATGCCGCCTAGCTCCAGAGTCAAAAGGAGATATTCTAACCAATCTATGAATTCCAGACTCGGCTTTTAACCATCCATAAACATAATCACCCTCAATCTTAATAGTTGATGATTTTATGCCAGCTTCATCTCCTTTATGTTCACTAATTAATTCTGATTTAAAATTTTTAATATCTGACCATTTTAGATACATTCTTCTTAGCATTTCTGCCCAATCCTGGCTCTCTGTTCCACCAGCACCAGCATGAATTTCTATATAACAATCCAAACTGTCAGTTTCATTTGATAAAAAACATTTAGTTTCATTTTTTTTAGCTAATTTTTTGAGATTTTTGATGCTCTCTAGAATTTCATTTACGACAGACTGATTTTTCTCTTCTAAAGCAAGATCATTCAATTCATCTAGATCAATTATTGATTTGGATGAATTTTCATATGAATTTATTAATTCTTCATATAATTTTTTTTCTTTAATAACTTTTTGTGAATTTGATTTGTCTTGCCAAAAGTTAGATTCTAGTATTTTTTGGTTATTCTTTTGTAATTTTTTATGAATACTATGTGTTTCAAAGGTACTCCTTAACTCTTTGATTAATTTTCTCTATTTCAGATTTGTAATTTAAATATTCATTATCCATTAATAAAACCTTAATATATTATTATTTTTTAATCTATTATTAATATCTTGATTCAATAAACTTTCAACTTTTACATCTTTATAGACTTCAATGATTGTTCTTCTTGTTCCAATTTCAGCTTTTTTTCCTGTAACAGGATCAATAACTTTCATTAAAATATTTTTTGCAACTTTGAATGGTCTTGCATCTTCTTTTTTTACAGCTTTTTTAACAAAGCTTTTAAAAATTGGTAATGCTGTTTTTGCACCTGTTTCATATCTTCCAAGTGATTTTGGATTATCTGAACCCACATAAACTCCTATTGTCAATTTTGAGGTAAAGCCAATAAACCAAGTATCTGTATTTCCATTCGTTGTTCCTGTTTTACCAGCTAAGTCTAAATTTAAATCTTTTAAATTTTTTCCTGTTCCATTTTGAACAGTTCCCTCTAATATAGATGTCATTTGATATGCTGTTTCTGGAGAAAATATTTGCTCAAACTTGTCTTCTATATTTGGATAATTGTCACTTAAGTGAGATATTTGATCACAATTTATACACTCTCTCATTTCATTATTAAATATTGTATTACCTTCACTATCTTGAATTCTATCAATCATTATTGGTTTAACTAGTTTTCCTCCATTAACAAATGAAGAGTATGCAGATGTTAATTTTAACAACGTTGTCTCAGCAGAACCTAATGAAATTGATAAAAGCTCACTAGGATTTTCATATATTCCAAGTTTTTTTGAAAAATTAACAATTTTTTTAACTCCAAGATCTAGTGCAATTCTAACTGTCATCAAGTTTCTAGATTTTTCTAATCCCATTCTCAGTGTTGATGGTCCATAAAATTTTTTTCCATAGTTTTCTGGTTTCCACATTTTTAAATCAGTTCCTTGTTCTAAAACTAATGGTGCATCTAAAATTAAAGTTGATGGTGTGTATCCATTCTCAAGAGCTAAAGCATAAATAAAAGGTTTGAAAGCAGAACCTGGTTGTCTTAGTGCCTGCGTTGCTCTGTTAAATTCACTTTTTTTAAAACTAAATCCACCACTTAAAGCTAACACCCTTCCAGTAAACGGATCCATAACAACAATACCTCCATTAACCACTGGCAACTGTCTTAGTGCAAATATGTTTTTGTTAATATTTTCAACATAAATAATATCTCCAATTTTTAATATTTCTTTAAAATCTTTTTTGATCCATGAGATATTTTCATATTTAATAGTTCCTTTTTTTTCATATTCTGTTTCAATCTCTATTGAAAATTTATCTATCTTCTTAACTATTGCTAAGTCCCAGTTAATTGATTTTTCTAACTTAAATTTATCTATTTTTTTATTCCATTTTTCTAATTTTTTAATATTAGTCAATGCTCCGCGCCAACCTTTTCTTTTATCATATTCAATGAGACCCTGCCTCAATGACTCTGTTGCGATTTTTTGTAAATGAAGATTAATAGGTGTGCTTATATTTAATCCTTGCTTATAAACTTTGTCAAATCCTAACTTTTCAACAACATCTTTTCTAATATCTTCAACATAATAACTTGTATCTTTTGTAAAAACTTTTTTTCTTTTTTTTAGTATAATTTTTTTTGACAAAAGTTCTTCTTGATTTTTTTTATTTATATAATTATTTTCAAATAAATTATTTATAACTAAATCTCTTCTAAATTTTGCAAGTTCAATATTTTTATAAGGATTATATCTACTTGGGGCCTTTGGTAGAGCCGCTAATAAAGCTGCCTCTTCATAATTTAATTCACTAATTGATTTATCAAAATATTCTAAGCTGGCTGATGCAACGCCATAAGTACCTTCACCAAGATATATTTGATTTAAGTATAGTTCTAATATTCTTTTTTTTGAAAGAGCCCTTTCTATTCTAAAAGCAAGAATTGCCTCTTTAATTTTTCTATTTAAACTTACTTCATTTGTTAATAAAAAATTTTTTGCTACTTGTTGGGTTATAGTTGATGCACCCTCTAGTCTTCTTGATGCAATTACATTGGAAATATTATTAATTATTGCTCTTAATACTCCTTTTGCATCTACACCAGGGTGTGAATAGAAATTTTTATCTTCTGCAGATAAGAAAGAGTTAATCACTTTTGCTGATATTGATTTATAGGGTACAAATATTCGTTTTTCTGATGAAAAATCATTCACTAACTCACCGTCACCTGAATAAACTTTACTAGAAACTGATGGTTTATAATTTTTAAGGAATTTATAATCTGGTAAATTGTTAGAAAAAGCCCACAAAACAGCTAATATTGAAAATGCAGATAATAGACCAATACTTAAAACTAATATAAATATATTTTTAATTATTCGATGCATTTTAGTTTAATATATATAAGAATTTGGTAATGTTAAGGCACCAGAATTCAAACAAAATTTAAAATTATTTAAATATAAAATGAAACAATTAATCAAAAATATATGGAAAAAAATTTATACATTGATGCTTCGCATCCAAATGAAACAAGGGTTGTACTTAAGTCAGGTGAAAGCATTGAAGACTACGAGTACGAAGGCTTAAAAAACAATTTAATCAAAAATAACATATACCTTGGTAAGGTAAGTCGTGTAGAGCCATCTTTACAGGCTGCATTTATTGATTTTGGTAGAGATAGACATGGCTTCTTATCTTTTAATGATATTCAATCAGACTATTACCAAATACCTCAGAGTGATTTAGCAAAAATAAAGGAAGAAGAAGAAAGAGCCAGAGAAGAGCTTCTAAAAGAAAGTGAACTGGAAGAACAAAAAAATATTAACGAAGGCAATCTTGATATTAACGATCCAGTTGAAGTAAAACCTGAATCTGAATTAGAGAGTGATAACCAGATAACAGAAGATAGTGATGCTCCAGTTACAGATGGTGCTCCAGTTACAGATGGTGCTCAAGTTGATGAAAACAAAGAACAATTTTCACCCGTATCATTTGGTAAAAGACCTGAAGTAAGATTTAGATCTAAAAGATATAAGATTCAAGAGGTTATAAAGCCCAACCAGGTAATTTTAATACAAGTATTAAAAGATGAAAGAGGGCAAAAAGGTGCAGCACTAAGTACTTTTATTTCTATAGCGGGTAAATATATTGTCCTAATGCCAAATACACCGAAAGGTGGCGGCATATCTCGTAAAATTTTTAACCCAGGTGAAAGAAAAAAAATTAGAACTATCTTAAACGATATAACCATTCCAAAAGAAATGGGACTTATTGTAAGAACTGCAGGGTCAAACAAAACAAAAAATGATATAGATCATGACCTTCAAACTTTGATTAAAACCTGGAATGAAATTAAAGATAATGCATTAAACTCTATAGCTCCATCATTAATCCATCAAGAAAGTGACATTATAAAAAGAACTTTGAGAGATATGTATGATGAAGACACAAACAATATCATCATTGAAGGTAATGAAGGTTACAAAAAAGCACAAAACTTTATGAAGTTAATGATGCCCTCTCATGTAAAAAAAATAAAAAAATATAGAGAAAAAGTTCCTTTATTTTTCAAAGAGAACATTGAAGAAAAATTAAATCAAATTTATGATTCAGAAATAAAACTAAAATCAGGTGGTTACCTGGTTATAAATCCAACTGAAGCATTAGTTTCAATTGATATAAACTCAGGTAGCTCTATTAAACAAAAAAATGTTGAGAGCACCGCTTTAGACACTAATCTTGAGGCAGCAGAGGAGATATCTCGACAAATAAAAATAAGAGACTTGTCTGGTCTAATTATTATTGATTTTATTGATATGTTAAGTTTTGGTAATAGAAGATTGGTAGAGAGAAAACTTAAGGAGCAATGCAGAACTGATAGGGCAAGAATTCAAATAGGAAGAATTAGCACATTTGGACTTTTAGAGATGTCCAGACAAAGATTAAGAGAAAGTGCTGTAAAATGGAAAGTTACTCTTACCGATGAGTCTTTTGCCATGAAAATTCTTAAATTGGTTGAGGTTAAAGCTGTTTTAACAAAAGCAAAGTTTGTAGAACTCAAGATTTGTGAAAAAATATCAGACTTTATGAAAGAAAATTTCATTGAAGATTTAAAGTATTTTGAGGAAAAAAACTTAATCAAGATAGATATAATCGCAGATAATACCCTTATTATTCCTGAATATATAATTGATCTTCAAAACAGAACTAAAAAAACTATAGAAACAGTTCAACATATAGAAAAGTTAAAAAATCTAGAAGAGCAAAAAAAAGAGGTTAAATCTTTTGAAAATCCAATAAAAAAAAAACCTTATAAAAAAAAAACTTTTTTTAAAAAGAAATTTTTCAAAAAACCAGTGGCTTAAATAATTCCAGTTTTTGGAGAAGATGCACTTCCGTATATAGATTTTTCTATACGACCAGCTAAATAAGATTGTCTTCCTGCAATTACTCCATTTTTAAATGCTAAAGCCATTTGAAATGGTTTTTTAGCTTTAGCAATTGCAGTATTAGCCAATACTCCATCACATCCTAATTCCATAGCAATAGCTGCATCAGATGCCTGTCCTAACCCAGCATCGATTATCAAAGGGAGCTTTGTTTGGCTTCTTATAATTTTTATATTTGTTGTATTTTGAATTCCAAGTCCAGAGCCTATAGGTGCTGCTAGAGGCATAATTGCACAAGCTCCAACATTTTCTAATCTTTTAGCAATCAAAGGATCATCATTGCAGTAAACCATTACTCTAAATCCTTCTTTCGTTAAAACCTCTGTAGATTTCAATGTTTCAATCATATCTGGAAATAGATTTTTTTTATCTCCTAGGACCTCAAGTTTTACCAGTTTCCATCCACCAATTTCTCTTGCTAAACGCAAAGTTCTAAGAGCTTCTTCAGAATTAAAACAGCCAGCCGTATTTGGTAAATAGGTAATTTTTTTTGGATCTATATAGTCCATCAATAAAGGTTTTTTTTTATCAGAAATATTTACCCTTCTCACTGCAACAGTAACTATTTCCGCTCCAGATAATTTAATAGCTTTTGCACATTCTGCCATGCTTTTATATTTTCCAGTTCCAACTATTAATCTGGAATTAAATTTTTTTTTATCAATTATTAATTTATCGTTAATCAATTTTACCCACCTCCAATAAAATGAACAATTTCTATTTTGTCATTATTTTTTAGTTTTATTATTTTTAAATTATTTTTATCTATTATTTCTTGATTTAATTCAATTGCTACTTTTTTAAGAGGAATTTTTAGTTCTTTTAAAAAAATTGAGAGGCTTAAATTTTCATTTATTGTTGAAAATTTACCATTTATCTTAATTTTTATTTTTTTTATTTTTTTCATAATGTATAAGAGTCTGATGAATAATAATATTATAATTATTAATGGTCCTAATCTTAATCTATTAGGTGAAAGAGAACAATCACAATATGGATCAATAACTTTCGAAAAATTAAAAGAAAACTGTTTAAGTAAAGCTAAAGATTTAAATATTAATTTAGAGTTTTCTCAGTCAAATATAGAGGGTGAAATAGTTACAACCATACAAGAAGCTAAAAATAAGTTTGATGGTATAATTATTAATGCTGCTGGTTTTACTCACACATCTGTTGCTATCAGGGATGCTTTAGATATTTATAAAAAACCAATTATTGAACTTCACATATCAAATATATATAAAAGAGAGGAATTTAGACACAAATCTTTAATCAGTGATATTGCTACAGGTGGAATTTTTGGTTTAGGTGATAATGGATATATTTTAGCCATAATTGCAATGCAAAACATGCTACAGAAATGAAAATAGATAAAAATATTATCAAAGAACTAACTGACTACTTAAATGAGTTCAATTTAACAGAGATTGAATACACAGACAAAGATACTAAAATCAAAGTATCAAAATCAAACCTACCCAGCTCAAATCAAGCTGTAAGCGTTGCTGCCTCAACACCACTCCTTGATGCCGTTAAACCTACCATTATATCTGGGACTGAAGTTAAGTCTCCTATTATTGGTACTGCTTATCTTGCAGCAGAACCCGGAGCTAAAAAATTTGCCGAAGTTGGTAAAAAAATAAAAAAAGGTGAAACGGTTATGATAGTTGAAGCTATGAAAACTATGAATCATGTTCCATCAACAGCAGATGGAATTATAAAAGAAATCTGTGTCGAAGATGGTCAACCTGTTGAATATGGCCAAACTATTATCATCGTTGAGTAATGTTTAAAAAAATTCTAATTGCAAACCGCGGGGAAATTGCAGTCAGAGTTATAAGGGCGTGCAAAGAATGGGGAATAGCAACTGTTGCTGTTCATTCAGATGTAGATAGAGATAGTATGCACGTTAGACTAGCCGATGAAAGTGTTTGCATTGGTTCGCACCAACCAGCAAATAGTTATTTAAATATTCCAGCTTTGATGTCAGCAATAGAACTGACAAAAGCAGAGGCCGTTCATCCTGGTTACGGTTTTTTATCTGAGAATGCAACTTTTGCTAAAGTTCTAGAAGAAAACAATATTAAATTCATTGGTGCTTCTTCAAAACTCATAGAAATGATGGGAGATAAAATCCAAGCAAAAAGAGTTGCAAAACAACATGGGCTTCCAGTAATTGAAGGTTCTGAGGGTGGTGTAACTGATATAAAACAAGCAAAAGAGTTATGCAAAAAGATTGGTTTTCCTGTTTTAATTAAAGCTTCTGGAGGTGGGGGTGGAAAAGGAATGAAGATTGTTAATAAGGAAGAGGAGTTTGAAACATCTTTTTCAACAGCTAAATCTGAAGCTCAAAAATACTTTGGAAATGATGAAGTTTATATTGAAAAATTTTTTCAGAACCCAAGACATATTGAAGTGCAAGTTTTATCGGGTAAAAATCGAACTGTTCATCTTCATGAAAGAGATTGCTCAGTTCAAAGAAGGCATCAAAAGTTAATAGAAGAAACTCCTAGCCCAGTCTTAACTGATGAAATCAGAAAAGATCTTTTTGAAAGAACAGTAAACATGGTTAGTAAAATTGGTTATGAAGGTGCTGGAACTGTAGAGTTTATATATGAAGATGGTAAATTTTATTTTCTTGAAATGAATACTCGTATTCAAGTAGAGCACCCAGTAACTGAAATGGTAACAGGAATTGATATTATTAAAGAGCAAATTTGGATAGCATATACTGGTGAAACAGCCTTAAAGCAAAGTGACATTAATCCTAGAGGACATGCAATAGAATGTAGAATTAATGCAGAAGATGCTAGTAAAAACTTCCAACCATCCCCTGGAACGATAGGTATGTGTCACCAACCATCTGGTTTTAGAACTAGAGTTGATGGTGCAATTTTCCAAGGTTATAAAGTTACCCCATATTACGATAGTATGATCTGTAAAGTAATAACTCAGGGAAGAAATAGAACTGAAGCAATACAAAGAATGAATCGATCTTTAGATGAATTTGTTATTGAAGGAATAACTACAACGATACCTCTTCATAAAATTCTACTAAACCATAAAAAATTCATTGAGTCAGACTTTAATGTTGGCTGGCTAGATAACGAAAAAGTAATCTAATAACATCTTGTTAACCAAATGTCATATACTGCGTGATCAAAGGGGTTTACAGCAGGACTGGATGAAAAAGTCCATCCATTAAAAATAAAAACTTCATTATTATCTTTATTTGTCATATCTTTAACTTGAATATAAGCGGTTATTTCTGGGTTGTCGTCAAATTCTGAGTTTTTACATTTGAGGCTTTTTATTAATAAACCTTTAAATTTAAGTTCTTTACCTACCTCTAATTTCAAAAGGTCAGTCTTTGAGCTCACCTTATCCAAAACCTTAATTTCGACAAAACTTCCCTCAATAGCAATTAAGGGTAGCGACTGGTTTATTAAAAAAAAATAAATTAAAAAAAATAAAAAATTAACTTTTCCAGATTGTATATTTTTTTTTGATTGGATCATTGTTTTTATTTGGATGATAGGCATTTTCAGTACCTGTTTGATTGGATTGATGTGGTTTTTGCCAATCATACTTATTCAATTCGTGATTGTTTTCAATTCTATTATTGGTGAAGTGCATCCAAGAATACCATTCAGTAGGTATTTTTGAAGCATCAATTTCATCATTATAAATTACCCATCTTTTTCCAGATTTACTTTCGTAATATTTATTGCCACTAGAATCTTTTCCAGCAAGTTTTCCATAAAAAATAGTTTTTAATTTTGTGCCTAATGTTTCTTGGTTCCACCAAATGAAAATTTTTTTAAAAAGTGTCATCATATTATTTAATTAATTTTTCAATCTTAAATTGTATTATTTAAATTAGACTAAAGTAAGGATTTGTATATAAATTAATTATCTTACGATTCAAAATAAAAAATTAATTAAAGGAAAAATGGCAAAATATTTAGTTGAAACTTATTATACTTGTAGCTTTAAAGTTAATCATTATTTAGATGATATTAATGAAACAGAATTAGCAAACCTTGAAAAGCGCGATGATGGAAAATTTGAAGTTTTAGACGTGAAACTTGATACAAGAAAAACAAAAAGTTTAGATTCAAATAATAAAGTAATTGAGCCTAAAAAATTAGATATTATATCTGAGCAAAGCCAACCAAAAATTGTTTCGAAAGAAAATAATACTGCTTTTGTTAAACAAATTAACGATGGTGTGGGTAAAAGATTTAGCATGCCTGATAGAAGAAAAGGTTATATCCAAAAAGCGACGATTGGTGACCATAAAGTTTATTTACATACAGGTGAATACGAAGATGGTAAAATTGGTGAAATTTTCATAGACACAAGTAAAGAAGGTGAACTAGTAAAAGCTTTGATGAATAATTTTGCAATAGCAATATCACTTGGGCTTCAATATGGTGTTCCTTTAGATGAGTTTATTAGCGCTTATGTTGATACTAAATTTGAACCATCTGGAAAAGTTCATGGCAATGACAGAATAATGAGTGCCTCTTCAATACTAGATTACATATTTAGAGAACTGGCTATCTCTTACCAAAATAGAGAAGATCTAGCACACACTCCATCTATTGGAGGATCTGACAGATCTTTACCTGAAGAAGAAAACACTGAAGATCAAAATCAATTACTTAAGATTATAAAAGATGTTACTAGCAAAGGCTTTGTTAGAAATAATTATAAAAAAAATCTTGTTGATTTATCTGATGTTAAAATAAATTTAAAAGGTAAAAAGTAATTTTATTTTTTAAGTTTTAAAGCTAATCCAAGCTCTTTTAGTTGCTCTTCATTAACTTCTGAAGGTGCATTCATCATTAGATCTTGTGCATTTTGATTCATTGGAAACATCGTAACCTCTCTAATATTCTTCTCATTAGCTAAAAGCATTACAATTCTATCTATTCCTGGTGCTATACCCCCATGAGGTGGTGCACCATAACTTAGAGCATTGATCATGCCGCTAAATTTTTTATCAACTTGTTCTTTTTCATATCCAGCAATTGAGAACAGTTTATACATTAGTTCAGGTACGTGATTTCTAATTGCACCAGAAGAAAGCTCAATTCCATTGCAAACAATGTCATATTGGTAAGCTTTAATATTAAGAGGATTATCAAAATCAATATTTTTTATATCACCTTGAGGCATTGAAAATGGATTGTGACTAAATTCAATTTTATTAGTTACTTCATTTTTTTCAAACATTGGATAATCAACAATCCAACAAAACGCAAAAGTATTATCATCAATTAATTCTAAATCTTTAGCAATTTTATCTCTTGCTAAAGAGGTTATTTTTTCAACTTCATTTATTTTTCCACAAGCAAAGAATATACTGTCCCCTATTTCGGCTCCAGTGATTTTCATAATTTCTTCTAAGGCTTCTTTAGAGAAAAATTTTCCTACTGGTCCTTTTGCTGAAAGGTTTTCTTCTTTTTCAATTGTAAAATAAGCAAGACCTGATGCACCCTGTTCTTTGGCCCACTTGTCAATATTATCAAAAAAACTTCTAGGTTTATCTTTTGTATTTTTTGTAACTATACATCTTACTTTAGAGCCAGATTTTACAAGTTTTTTAAATATCTCAAACGTAACATCATCACGGGTAAAAATGCTTGATAAATCAGAAATTATTAATGGGTTTCTTAAATCTGGTTTATCCGATCCATACTTAAGCATAGATTCCTCATACGGTATTCTTGGAAATTTTTCATACATTAATTTTTTTGAAGAAAAATTCTTAAAAACATTGACTATTAATTTTTCAACAACTTGAAAAACGTCTTCTTGTTCAACAAAAGACATTTCTAAATCTAGCTGATAAAATTCACCTGGACTTCTATCTGCTCTTGCATCTTCATCCCTAAAGCATGGAGCTATTTGAAAGTATTTATCAAAACCAGAAACCATTATTAATTGTTTAAATTGTTGTGGTGCTTGTGGCAGTGCATAAAACTTTCCAGGATTTAATCTGCTCGGTACTAAAAAATCTCTAGCTCCTTCTGGGCTTGAAGATGTTAATATTGGTGTTTGAAACTCCAAGAAACCAAGTTTAGACATCTCACTTCTAATAAAAGAAATAACTTTTGACCTTAAGATAATATTATCATGAATCTTTTTTCTTCTTAAATCTAAGAATCTATATTTGAGTCTGATTTCTTCAGCATATTCTTGATCGCTAAAAACTGGCATTGGTAACTCTTTGCAAGTACCCAGCACTTCAAATGAATTTATATTAACTTCTATCTCTCCAGTTTGGAGATCAGTGTTAATGGTCTCTTTTGTTCTCTCAACAACCTTACCATTTATTTTAATTACGCTTTCTAATTGAATTTTTTCTAATGATTTAAAATTTTCGTTACTCTTATCTATGATGCACTGAGTCATCCCGTAATTATCTCTTAAATCTATGAACAGTAAATTTCCATGATCTCTTTTTTTGTTGATCCAACCTGACAACACAACATCTTTACCACTGCTATCTATTGTTAACTCACTACATGTATGTGTTCTGTATTTATTCACTTATTCCTCAAGAGCTTCATTAATAATTTTAAAGTCGATTGATTTCTTTTTTTTTAAACTAATCTTGTCAATTTTATATATGAATTCAAATATTTTGCCATACGATCTCTCAATTCTTTTAATAATAAAGTCAATCAGCTTTTTATCTAAAGTAATTTGTCTATCTGATAAATTTTTTAATATCAGTGCAAACATTAGCTCATCATCGGGGTTTTGAATATTTGCAAAAAGACAGTTCTTAGTTCTAGATCGAAGATCTTCTAACTGAAAATTGATCTCAGAAATTGGTTTGGCTGAGGTGATTATCAAAAATTTGTTATCTTGATCTATTATATTAAAGAGTGAATAAATTAGTTTCTCATTTATATCTAAATTCAAATCTTCTAAAACTATATTTTGGTAAGGTTTAATAGATTTAAGATTTTCATCATTAAGTGAATTAACATCAATCCTAATGCCGTTAAACTTTTTCAAAAAAATATTTACTAAATGGGTTTTTCCTGAAAAT
>CAJQRP010000034.1 GCA_905612365.1 uncultured Candidatus Pelagibacter sp.
TTAATGGTAATGAGAGAATTTCGAATGAAACAATATTAGTTTTTTCAGAAATTCAAGACAACAAAGCTTTAGACGAAAATTCTATAAATGAAATTTTAAAGAAATTATATAAATCTGGTTTTTTCAAAGACGTTAAAGTAAAAATTGAAAGCAATAATCTAATTATAGACGTATTGGAAAATCCAATAATTCAAACAGTGTTCATTGAGGGAATTAAAAGAAAAAAAACTGAAGAATCTTTATATAAAATTTTATCTTTAAAAAATAGATCCTCTTATAATTCAACTTCAATTAAAAAAGATGAGGTAGCCATACTAAGTTTTCTTAAAGATGATGGTTATTACTTTTCTAAAGTTACATCTTCTTATCAAGATCTAGGGGGTAATAAGATTGATCTCCTTTACCAAATTGAACTTGGTAAAAAATCTAAAATTTCAAAAATTTCATTCATTGGTGATAAAATATTTAAAGACAGCACATTAAAAAATATAATTATTAGTGAGCAGTACAAATTTTGGAAGTTTCTTTCAGGTAAAAAATACCTGAATGAAAATTTAATTAGTTATGATAAAAGATTATTAAATAATTTTTATAAGAATAAAGGTTTTTATAATGTTGTAATTGAGTCGTCATTTGCCAACTATCTTGGCAATGATGAGTTTGAAATAATTTATAATATTTCATCTGGTAAAAAATTTTATTTTAATGAATTTGATCTCAATCTTCCTATCGACTATGAACGTGCTAATTTTCAACAATTAGATAAAATTTTTAAAGAGCTTAAAGGAGAAAATTTTTCTCTCAACTCTATTGATAAAATTTTAAAAGAAATTGATAAAATTGTTTTAAACGAACAATTTGAGTTTCTAAAATCTACAGTAACAGAGAGTATAGAAGATAATTTAATTAATCTTACATTTGATATAGGTGAGTCAGAAAAATTCTATGTAAAAAAAATTAATATATTAGGTAATAATATTACACGAGAAGAGGTAATTCGAAATAACCTGCTGGTTGATGAGGGTGATGCTTTCAATGAGTTGCTTCATACTAAAACTTTAAATAATTTAAAATCACTTAATTATTTCAGTAAAGTTGAGTCAAAAATTTTAGATATTGAAAATGAAAATAAAAAAATAATTAATATAACTGTTGAAGAGAAACCCACAGGTGAAATCATGGCTGGTGCCGGTGTTGGTACTGGTGGTGGAACTTTTGCTTTCGGTGTATCAGAAAATAATTTCCTTGGTAGGGGTATAGAGTTTTCATCTGACATTTCTGTTGGCGCTGAAAGTTTAAAAGGAATTATTTCAATGAATAACCCTAATTATAAAGGCTCTAACAGATCATTAAACACCTCATTAGAAAGCACGATCACAGATAGACTTAAAAATTTTGGATATAAATCAAATAAAACTGGATTTTCTGTTGGAAGTAATTTTGAATTTTATGATGACCTATACTGGAATACCGGAGTTTCTTCTTATGTTGAAAAACTAGACACAGATAGCAAAGCTTCTGCTAGCATGAAAAAACAAGAAGGTTCTTATTTTGATACTTTTTTTAATCATACTTTTACTTATGATAAAAGAAATCAAAAATACAAAACCTCAGATGGTTATATTAGTAGGTTCACACAAAATATCCCTTTAATAAGTAAAAATTATAGTTTAACTAATTCCTATAATTATAAAATCTATAATGAATGGCTAGATGAAAATATTCTTTCTATTGGTTTCTTCGGTAAAACTTCAAATTCTTTAAGTGGTAAAAATGTTAAACTTTCTGATAGATTGTTTTTACCAGCAAGTAAATTAAGAGGGTTTGAGTCTGGAAAAGTAGGCCCAAAAGATGGTAGTGATTATATTGGTGGAAATTATGCAGCCTCAGTAAATATAGCAACAAGTCTCTCTCAAATATTACCAAATTTACAAAATACCGATTTTTCCTTTTTTTTTGATGCAGGAAATGTTTGGGGCATAGATTATAGTTCATCATTAAGTGATGAAAGTAAAATTAGGTCATCTGTCGGTATAGCTGTAGATTTTTTCACACCAGTGGGTCCTCTAAGTTTTTCTTTATCTGAACCAATTACTAAAAGTAAAAATGATATAACAGAATCTTTTAGGTTTAATTTAGGTACCACTTTTTAATGAAAAAACTAATCTCATCAATTTTTGTT
>CAJQRP010000035.1 GCA_905612365.1 uncultured Candidatus Pelagibacter sp.
ATAATTTATATTTGACATAATTCTATTAAGAGATATTCTTAATGAATATCGGGAGAGACTATTAAATAATAGCGCCGAAGGAGCAACCACCCCGGAAACTCTCAGGCAAAAGGACCGATAATAAACATAACACTCTGGAAAGAGATTTATCTCGCCGATGGAGCAAAACTCTCAGGCAAAAATACAGATGGGGTAAAATGGGTGCTATGAAAGAACAATATACAAAAATACACAATCTGTCAGTTTCTAATAAATTACTTAACTTTGTTAATGAAGAGTTACTTAAAGACACGAATATTTCTTCAGAAAAATTCTGGGTAGGCTTTGATAGAGTAGCTCATGAATTAGCTCCAAAAAATAAAGACCTATTAAAAGTAAGAGAAGATTTACAAAAAAAAATAGACGATTGGCATATTGCAAATAAGGGCAATGAAATAAACTTAGAGGAATATAAAAAATTTTTAAAAGAAATTGATTATTTAAAAGAAGTAGGTCCTGATTTTAAGATCAAAACAAATAATGTTGATGAAGAAATAACTAGTATTGCTGGACCACAATTAGTTGTTCCCATTATGAATGATAGGTATGCACTAAATGCTGCTAATGCAAGATGGATGAGTTTATATGATAGTTTGTATGGCACAGATATAATTGAACAATCTGAAGATAGTACTTCTCAGAGATATGATCCTTTAAGAGGAGAAATGGTTATAAAATATGGTAGAGACTTTTTAAAAAAATATTTTCCTCTAGAAGATTTTGAATGGCATAATATTACACAATTTAAAATGAGAAAGAAGCAAGAGTAATAGCTTTTTCTATTGCGAATTCAAATCTTGTTAAAACAGCCATTGCTGGAGAAGATCCAAATTGGGGTAGAATAATAATGGCTATAGGTAAATCTGGAGTGAAAATAGATTTAAAAAAATTATCAATAAGCTTTGGTGGTATAAAAATTATAGAAAATGGAAAAATTTTTAAAAATTACAAAGAAAATGAAGCAGCCAATTATATGAAAGACAAATCAATAGATATTTCAGTAAACTTAAATATGGGCTCAAAAAACTTTACTGCCTACACAATGGATTTAACAAAAAAATATATTGAGATTAACGCTGATTATAGAAGCTAATTTGATATTGAATTAACTTTATTAATTATTAACTATAACTCATGATCAAATACAAGCTCATATGTAAAGATTGTGAAACTACTTTTGATAGTTGGTTTTCATCGTCTAAAGAATATGAAAAACTTAAAAAGAAAAAATTCTTAAATTGTCATTTTTGTAATTCCTTAAATATTGGGAAAGCTTTGATGTCTCCTAGTGTAAGCACGTCAAAAAACAATTTGAGAGATATCAATTCATCTAGTGAAAAATATAGAGAAATAAAAAAAACAATTTCTAAATATCAAGAATTTATAAAAAAAAATCTTGAATATGTTGGGGAAAATTTTGCCTATGAGGCAAGGTCTCTACATTATAAGGGTAAAAAAAGAGCCAAAGGTATTTATGGTACCGCATCAAAAAAAGATCTTACCGAGTTAAATGAAGAGGGTATAAAAACAGAAATACTACCTTGGATAAAAAATACTACGAATTAATTTTTTATAAATTTTGTAATATAATTAACAGAAGTATCACCTGTTACTTTCCAGCTATTATCCAATATATTAAAATTCATTCCATCTAATTTTTTAAGAGATAGATTGTTTTTTTTACTTATATCTATTAGCTCACTAGGTTTGACAAATTTTTCCCAATCATGTGTTCCAATCGGTAGCCATTTTAAAATATATTCGGCACCCACTATTGCGAATACATATGATCTTAATGTTTTGTTAAGGGTTGCAATAAACATTATTCCATTTTTTTTTAATAATTTTGAACTTTCTTTAATGAAAAAGTCTATATCATTAACATGCTCAACTATTTCCATGTTTAAAATTACATCAAATCTTGTTTTGTTTTTTAACATCTCTGGAGATGCAACTTTATAATCAATCTTAAGTTTACTTTTTTTTGCATGAAATTTTGCAACTTCAATATTTTTCTTTGATGCATCAATACCAATAACATTTGCTCCTAGTCTGCACATTGGCTCAGATAATAATCCTCCACCACATCCAATATCTAGTAATTTA
>CAJQRP010000036.1 GCA_905612365.1 uncultured Candidatus Pelagibacter sp.
CTAGCCCCTTTAAATCAGCAAGATCTTTTGCACCTAAATTTTTTGCAAAATCGTCATCAATTTTCACTTCTTCTGATTTTTTAACCTCTATAATCTTGCAAATAAAATTAGCTTTTTTATTTGCATATTCTTTTTGTGGATAATTTTCAGGAAGTGTAACATCAACAGACTTTTCATCATTTTTTTTTACACCAGTCAGTTGTTTGTCAAAACCCTTAATAAATAAATCTTTACCTAAAATTAATTGAGTATTTTTTCCTTCACCACCAGTAAAGTCTTTTCCATCAATTGTTGCCTTGTAGTCAAAAATAACTAAATTTTCATCTAACGCTTTAACTTCAGCTGCAACTTCTTTAAAATTGTTCTGACTTTTGGCTATTTCTTTAATTCTTTTGTCAGTTTCATTTGCATCAATTTTAACTGAATATTCATCATATTTAATATTTTCAACAGACTTAAGCTCAACTTTTGGAAGTTCTGTTACTGACATTACATATTCCAGATCTTTATCTTCACCATAAGTTTTAAGATCAAGTTTAGGTTGTCCGGCTGGTTTAATTTTATTATCCTCTAAAGCTTTAACTGAAGAGTCTTTAAGAACTTTATCAAGCACTTCACTAAAAATTGCCTGACCAAATTGTCTTTTTAAAATTTCTTTAGGAACTTTTCCTGGTCTAAAACCTTTTAAATTAACAGTCTTTTTAATTTCCTCATATTTTTCATCCATATATGAATTCATAGTTTTTTTATCTATGAAGACTTTAATGTCTTTATTTAAACCTTTTGTATTTTCTACTGTAACTTTCATAATTTTTTCAACTTGTTGGTAGGCGAAAAAGGACTCGAACCTTCACATCTTTCAATACTGGTTCCTAAGACCAGCGCGTCTACCAATTCCGCCATTCGCCCACAATTCATGTGGCTTTATATAGGATAGATTCTATTTGTCCAATGAGAATAATTATGAAATATAATAATATTCAATTATATTAACTAATAATTTAAAAAAATGATTGTTTCTCCATGTATAAGCATATGTAAAACAGATCCTCAAACTGGATACTGTTATGGTTGTGGTAGAAATAATGAGGAAAAAAAAGATGTGGAAATTAGAAGAAACATCAGTTGAATGGAAAAAATCAAATCTAACTGATATCCGGGCAAGATTGGGTGGCTGGCAATTAGAAAGTTTTAAAGAGTCTTATAATCATAAAGTTGAAAATGGAATTTCACTTTATAAAAAAAATTTAATTAAATGAATAAAATAACAATAGCAACTATAATTTATGTACTTGGTATCTTAATTGGTGCCTTTTTTTTAGATGCTTGGGGTGCAGAAACATCATTTATAAAAACTGTTTCAATATTTGTATGGACAATTATTTTTTTAATCGCATTATTTTATTTAGATAAGAATGAAAAAAAATAGTTTTAGTATTAATTTTTTTATAATTTCAGTATTTTTACTTAATTTTCAAACAATAGTTTTTTCAGAAATAATGCTTTTGACAGGATGTAAAAATTTGAATGATAGTTTTATTAAAAATGAATACATCCTAGATTTTGAAAAATCTTTAATGGTTAGAAACTATGTTTATGATAATAAAACATACAAAAAGCATAAAAGAACAGACTTAAGTATAAAAAAAGAGAATACTTTAGAAAGATTTGTTTATGAGGATAAGAATCTAATCTTTACAGATAGAATTGGTTACCCTCAATTTTACACTCAACTAGTTTTTGAAAAAAATAACACCATAATTAATATTAAAACTGTAATTAATGGTGAAGAAGCTATTTCAAAAGTATCAACTTGCAGTAATGTAGAAATTTTTGAAAAAGAAAGTTAAGACTTTTTATTTATAACGCTAGTCTTGTTGGTCTTGATAACAAAATTTAATTTTTTTTGCTCCAAATTTAGTATTTGTGATATTACTACGATGCTTAGCAAATGCTTGTTTTTGAGCTAGCTTCATTGCTTTTTTTGATGACATTAGAGTATTCTATATTTTATTATAAAAAAATATACCTTTAATTGTTAGAAGTTTTTTGTCTAGCTAGAATATTAAAATTTTTATCTGCTATGACAATTTCACCCGATGAAACAGATAAATTTAAAATTTCAGAAATTACAACATAATGTGTAACAAAAATTAAGTTACCTTTACCATCCCACTCTTTTATAAATTCTTTTAATTCTTTGATCTGTTTAGCTTTGTTATGAGCAAATTTTTGACTGAAAAATGAATTTAAGAAGCTTTTAGTTTTGTAATTTTTAAAGGCATATTTAGCCGTTTGCTTGCATCTACACCATTCACTAGATAGTACTGAGGTGCTGTCCATATGTTTTTTTAAAAAAAATTTATTTATATTCTTTGCTTGATTAATGCCATCCTGACTCAAGTTCCTTTGTGAAGCGCAGTTAGATAAATCAAAATTATCCGGATCGCCACTACCTGGCGCGTACGCATGTCTTATAAATATTAATTTTCCTCCCTCACTTAGTAAATTCTGCAAATCGTCATTTGAATTAGCTACTAACGTTGTATTAAAGGATATAAATAAGAATATAATGATTTTAATTAATTTCATTCATGAGCATTAAATTTAAAAAACTAAATAATTCAATAATTAAATGTAAAAAATGTCCTAGATTAATAAAATTTAGTAAAAAAATTTCAACTATTAAAAGAAAACAACACATGTCAGAAACATATTGGGGGAAGCCAGTTACGGGCTTTGGAGATATTAAGGCAAAACTAATGATTATTGGTCTCGCACCAGCAGCACATGGTGGAACAAGAACTGGCAGGGCTTTTACAGGTGATAAATCAGGAGATTTCTTATTTCATTGTTTAAGTAAAGTTGGTATTTCAAATTTACCTACCTCGATACATATAAAAGATGGTTTAAAACTCAACAGAACCTACATTACTAATATTTTAAAATGTGTTCCACCGGATGATAAACCTTTAGGAATAGAACTTAATAACTGTTCAGATTATTTTAATAATGAAATTCAAAGTTTAAAAAATTTAAAAGTTATAATTACATTGGGTAAAGTTGCATTTGATAATTGTATAAAGTTTTATAAGAAAAATTTTATAATTAATAAAAAATTAATTTTTAAACATGGTGTGAAATACTATCTGCCTGATGGTAAAATTCTAATACCTAGTTACCATCCAAGTCCACGAAATGTTAACACAAAAGTTATAGACACAGAAAAAATGATGAACTTACTTATAATGGCTAAAAAATACTCTAAACTTTAATACTGTCACAAAAATAGGGCTTAAAATCCTGAAATAAAGACCCAGGTATTCTTATGGGCTTACCTTTGTTGTTAACAAAGACTAAATGTACTTTCGCTTCAACAATTACATCTTCTCCTCTTGAAATAAATTGGTTCATAAAAAATGATGTTTTCGTAATTGATTTAACAAAAGATCTAATACTTAATTCATCTTCTAAATAAGCTGATTTCTTGTAATCAA
>CAJQRP010000037.1 GCA_905612365.1 uncultured Candidatus Pelagibacter sp.
AACCCATTACACTATTAACTTTCATTACTGGTTTTCTTTTTTTTCCATCCTTGATACCTAGTTTAAGCGCCCAATCTGGATCATAAACTGGTGATGGTGCTCCCTTACCAAACGAAATAAGCTTATGTTTATTCAGGTCACTGATTGTTTTTGGCATACCATATTTTTCTAAATATTTATTAGAACCATAAATGTAGTATTTTATATCTACTAATTTCTTTTGAATATAATTAAGTTGCTTAGGTCTTCTCATAAAAATACCTATATCTGCTTGTCTTGTACTTAAGTCTAATTCTTTATCATCAAAAATTAATTCAATCTCTATTTCAGGGTTTAAAGTCATGAACTCTTGAATTCTGGGTGTAAGCCAGTGAGTTCCAAAACTTCTAACTGTGGTAATTGTTAATTTTCCTGTTGGTTTATTTTTTTGATCACCTAAAGTAGATTCAACTTCTTTTAATTTGCTAATTACATCATGTGCAGTTTTAAATAGGTATTCACCATTTTCAGTTAATGTGAGTCCCCTTGCGTGTCTCTCAAAGAGTTGTACTTTAAGATCTTGCTCTAGTGATTGAATTTGTCTACTGATTGCAGATTGACTAAGGTTTAGGTTTATGGTTGCATTGGTAAAGCTGCCAGCTTCTGCAACTGCATGAAATATTTTTAGTTTATCCCAATCCATTTATTTATTAAGGTCAACAATATATCTTCCTGATGTTTCACCTTTAAGCATCTTTGGATATATATCTATTAAATCCTCTAGGCTTACTGTCTTTATTGATTTTTCTAATTGTTCAAAATCAATAAGGCTTTTAACTTCATTCCAAACAAATTCTCTTCTCTTAATAGATGCGGTAACAGAATTAATTCCCCAAAGCTTAACACCTCTAATAATAAAGGGCATAACTGTTGTATTTAATTTATAATCAGAGGCATTCCCACAAGCAGCAACAATTCCGTTGTCTCTAGTTTGTGCAAGTGCATTAGCAAGTATCTTTCCACCAACTGTATCAACAACGCCGTCCCATAGACCTTTATCTAATGGTCTGGCGTCTTTGTCTAAATCTGCTTTATTTATTATGTTTTTAGCACCTAATGACCTTAAATATTCTTCATTTTCAACTTTTCCTGTAACAGCTGTCACATCATAACCAAATTTACTTAATATCATTACCGCAATACTTCCAACGCCACCAGAGGCACCTGTAACTAAAACATCTTTAACTTTTTCTCCTAATAAAAGTTCTTCTCGTGCTTTAATTGCAAAAGAACATAGTAAGGCAGTTAATCCAGCAGTACCTAAAATCATAGCTTGCTTAGATGTAATATCTTTTGGTTTTTTAATTAAAAAATCTCCATTAACTTTTGCCATTTGAGAATAACCACCAAAATAAATCTCTCCTACTCTCCACCCTGTAAGAATAACCTCGTCCCCTTTTACAAATTTAGAATTATCACTTTCTAAAACAGTTCCTGAAAAATCAATACCCGGTATATGTGGAAATTCTTTTACTAATTTTGCACCATTATTTAAAATAAGTGCATCTTTATAGTTTAAGTCTGAATAATCTACTTTCACAAGTACATCACCATGTTTTAAAAATGATTTATCTATTGATTTTACTTCTCGTGTAAAATTTTCACCTTCTTGATTAACTACTAATGCTTTAAAATTATCTGACATGACCATCTCCTCTCGAGAAAGTTACTTACTAATAAATCTTAAGTATCTATTTTGGATACTTAAATCCTCTTTGAATTGTCCCAAGAAGTAATTTGTGACAGTTGTTGCATTTTCTTTTTTAATACCTCTCATAGTCATGCATTGGTGAGCTGCATCAATTGTAACTGCAACACCTTTTGCATCTAAAGAAGTCATTAAAGCTTTTGCAACTTGCATTGTTAATCTCTCTTGCGTTTGTAATCTTTTTGAAAAGACTTCAACAACTCTTGCAAGTTTACTTAAGCCAACAACTCTTTCATTTGGAATATACGCAACATGCGCTGTTCCAACTATTGGTGCCATATGATGCTCACAATGACTTGAAACTGAAATATTTTTTTCAACTACCATATCGTCATAACCCTCTACATCACCAAATGTTTTCTCTAAAATTTGTCCAGCATCTTGTGAATAACCACCAAAATATTCTTTAAATGCTTTAACAACTCTCTTTGGAGTTTCTAATAAACCTTCTCTGCTAGGGTCTTCACCTATCCAAGTTAAGATTGTCTTAAATGCTTCTTCAGCTTCTTTATCAGAAACTTTTTTAGCGTCTAAAATTTTGCTATCTGTGTCTTCTACTAATTTCATATGGCAAGTTTATACAGTAAAACACTATTTTTAAAATATTTAATATATTAACTAGTATGCTACATAATTACCTAGAAATGTTTAAAAAAAGAGAAAATATAGTAGAAATTGAAGAGGGAAAACTCCTTTCACCAAAATTTGACAATGATGGGTTAATTCCAGTCATTACAATGTGCTCAAAAACTAAAGATGTTTTGATGCATGGTTATATGAATGTTGAAGCTTTTAAAAAAACTATAGAAACTAAAGAGGCTCATTACTTTAGCAGATCTAGACAGCAAATATGGCATAAAGGTAAAACTAGTGGCTATACTCAAAAAGTAAAAGAAATCAGAATTGATGATGATCAAGATTCAATTTGGTTAACTGTTGATATTGGAGATGGTTCAAGTTGCCATGTTGGTTATCGATCATGTTTTTATAGATCAATACCATTAGGCCCAATTGAAAATGGTAGAGAAATTGAAATGAAATTTGAAGAAAAAGAAAAATCATTTGATCCTGAAGTTGTTTACAAAGGTCAACCTAACCCTACAAAAATTTAAATGAGTGATAAACAAAAGAATGTTCTGGGGGAAGATCTAGAAGAATGCTCTAACGATCCCTTAACTGGATGGCATAGAGATGGCTGTTGTAGTACTGATGAAAATGATCATGGTGTTCATACTGTTTGTGCAAAAGTTACTACTGAATTTTTAGAATGGTGTAAAGAAGCTGGTAACGATTTAATAACTCCTCATCCAGAATTTGGTTTTCCAGGTTTAAAAGCTGGAGATGGTTGGTGTGTTTGTGCTAGTTGGTACGCAAGAGCTGCTGATGCTGGAAAGCCTTGCCCTGTTTATTTAAAAAGAACACATGAAAAAACTTTAAAACTTGTTTCTATGGAAGTTCTAAAAAAAAATGCTATTGATTTGTCTTAGTTAACCCTAAGTTTAAAATCATTTTCTTGTAAAACTCAAAATGAACTAATAAGTTTTATAAATGGAAATTGCTACAAAAATAGCTCCAGTTGGTTTGGCTCTTATAATGTTGGGGCTTGGAATGAGTTTAACTATCCAAGACTTCATAAGAGTAGCTAAAATTCCAAAAGATTTTTTGGTTGGCTTTATTTGTCAATTAGTTTTACTACCAATCATAGCACTATCTATAGCTTTACTACTAAACTTGCCTGCAGAACTTGCTGTTGGGTTAATACTAATTGCATGTGCGCCTGGTGGTGTTACATCAAATGTTCTTACTAAATTTGCTAATGGCGATGTTGCCCTTTCAATAACACTAACTGCAGTTGTTAGTTTGGTTAGTATTATTTCCGTTCCATTTATAATGTTTACAGCTATTGATTTTTTTGAGATTGGCATTGTTAAAAAGATATCTATGACTGGTATTGCTTTAAAAATGTTTCTTGTTGTTACAGTTCCAGTAATAGTTGGAATGTTAATTAAACATTTTGCCGAAAATTTTATTGATAAGCAAGCCTCGCTAATTCAAAAAATTTCAGTAATATTATTTATGCTAGTGTTTGCTGCTATTTATATAGAAGAATGGGATAATATCATTTCTTATATTATAACTGCAGGTTTGGTTGCTTTGCTATTAAACATATCAATGATGATAATAGGTTTTTATATTGCAAAATATTTTGCATCTGGAGTTGCACAGCAAAGATGTATTTCAATAGAATGTGGCCTTCAAAATGGAACATTGGCTCTTTTCGTTGGTACACAAATTTTTGGTGAAAATATAACTACTTTTATTGTACCAACAGCTGCTTATGCTTTAATAATGATGGTAACTTCAATAATTTTTATATTTATTCTTAAAAAAAATACTTAAAATTTAATTATTTTATTAAAGTTAAATTATAAATACGTGAAACAAAATTAGATAAATTATTAAAGGTATTTTTTTGTACCTCTAAGATTTCTTTTTGGTGAAAACCTGTTGCAGAATAATGTTTTTTAATATCTATTTCTAAAAATTTCTCCTTAACCAGTATATTCAATTTTCTCATAACTGTAGCTCTTGGAATACCTGTGATATCTGAAATAGACATAGCACTTACACCTGAAAAATCTTTTTTATCAGCAAAGAAATACTTTTCTATGTAAAATTCTTTACTCATTTCACTATTATCATTTTTTTTTGAGTTTAAAGCGTGATTACTCAAACAAATACCATGAACATGAAAGGTCTCTAGGTCTCCATGAACTTTTTTAAAGTCTAATAAAAAAGGCATTTGCATTTCATAATAGAGTTTCCAAATATGTGAAAAATATTCCTTAGTTGTTTTCATTATATTTTCAGCACTGATTTGCTCTGACATTAACCCCATATCAAAAACCATTTTTGAAAGAGTTGATAAAAATCTTGATATTTTTTTCATCGTTTCTACAGGTTGAATGTTTGGATAAGTGCTTCTATTAACTATAATTTTTTTATTTATTCTTTTAATTGCTCCTAATTTTTCTAATTCATTAATTTTTCTTCTGGTAGTTTCCTTTGGTATATTAAGAGTTTTTGATATTTCCATTACATTAATCATTTCTATTTCAATCTCAGTTTGATTAAAAAACTCTTTATAATTCAACTTCACAAAGTTTTTTGAATAAGATTCATATGTCTTCATCAATAAATGCATAATGATCATAAATTTTTCATAATCATGAAAAGTTCTATAAATAGCATTCATCCATGAGATTTGTAATGGTATCCAAATAGGTGTTATCGAAGTAAAGTTTTTTTCTAATGCTTCTCTAATGTCCTCACTGCTAATTAGTTTTGATATTTCTGGAATCTTAACATTCATAATAAGATCATAACTTCTTAAACCCAAAATGAACACTGAATATAACTAGTTAAACCGAGATAAATATTCAATATAACTAGTTAAACCGAAATAAATATTCAATATAACTAGCAAAACCCAAAATGAGCTTTTAACAAATTGTTTACGTTACTAATTGATGGTTAATTACACATATGAGTGCTGAAAAAATTATATATGAAGAGCAAAACCAAAAGGTTTTGAAGACCCCCGTACTAAGTAAGATCAAGTTTTCTGGGCGCGTTGATATCAATGATTTATTGACGAGAGCAAGAAATGTAAAAGCAAAAGAAAATAAAATAAATTTAGTTTTCTTTGCTTTAATTTCTGCACTTGTAGTAATTGTTGGAATTATCTTATCCCTTTAATTACATATTTCCATATTTAGGTCCACCACCACCTTCAGGTGTTACCCAAGTAATATTTTGAGAAGGTTCTTTAATATCACAAGTTTTACAGTGAATGCAATTTTGAGAATTTATGACAAATTTGTTAACATTGTTTTCAACTTGCACTTCATAAACACCAGCAGGACAATATCTTTGAGCCGGTTCATCAAATTTTTCTAAAGTATAATTAATTGGTAAATTTGGATCTTTAAGTTGTAGGTGCACTGGCTGATTTTCAGTATGGTTTGTGCCTGTTAAATAAACTGAGCTAGTTTTATCAAAAGTAATAACATTATCAGGTTTGGGATAATCAATTTTTGGCATTTCATTTGCTGGCTTTAAAGTTTCATGATCAGCATGCTTATGTTTGAGTGTTAAAGGTAATTTTCCTCTAAATAAAATTTGATCTATTCCTGTAAATATTATTCCAAGTATTAAACCCCAGCTAAAACTGGGTTTAACATTTCGTGCCTGATGAAGCTCTTTATAAACCCAACTTTTTTTAAACTTATCCTCATAAATTGATAACTCTTTATCTTCTTTTAAATTTTCAAAAATAGTTTCTGCTGCAATCATTCCACTTTTCATTGCAGTGTGAGACCCTTTGATTTTAGGCATATTTAAAGTTCCAGCATCACAACCGATTAATAAAGCACCCGGCATAAACATTTTGGGTAGACTTTGAAGTCCACCTTCAATTAAAGCTCTTGCTCCATAAGAAATACGTTTTCCACCTTCAATTATCTTTTTAATTGCAGGATGAGTTTTAAATCTTTGAAATTCATCAAACGGTGAAAGATGTGGGTTTTTATAATCAAGACCAATTACATAACCTAAAAAAACTTGTTTGTTTTCTGCATGATAGATAAAACTTCCACCATAAGTATTATTATCAAGTGGCCAACCTGCAGTATGCATTACCATTCCTTTTTCATGATTTTGTTCATTAATTTCCCAAATTTCTTTAAATCCAATTCCATATTGCTGAGGATCTTTACCTTCTGATAAATTATATTTTTCAATTAATTGTTTTCCAAGATGCCCCCTACATCCTTCTGCAAAAACAGTAACTTTTCCTAAAAGTTCTATGCCTGGTTCAAAGCCATCTTTTTTGTTTCCATCTTTATCAACTCCCATGTCTTGAGTTGCAACTCCCTTAACTGATCCATCTTCTTTATATAAAATTTCACTTGCAGGAAAGCCTGGAAATATCTCAACACCTAAGGCTTCAGCTTGTTCTGCTAACCATCTACATAGGTTTGCTAAACTGATTATGTAATTATTATGATTTTGCTGAACAGAAGGTAGTAGCCATGTTGGCCAACTTAACGATTTTGTTTTACTTAAAAATAAGAATTTTTCTTTTAAAACCCTTGTTTTAACTGGTGTATTTAACTCTTTCCAGTTAGGAAATAATTCATCTAAAGCTCTAGTTTCAAACACGTTACCACTTAAAATATGGGCACCAATCTCTGGAGCTTTTTCAAGTAAACAAACATTTAATTCTGGATCTAATTGTTTAAGTTTTATAGCCGTAGACAGTCCTGATGGACCACCACCAACGATTACCACATCATAATCCATTGCTTCTCTAGGCATATCTTAAATTTTTACAGTACTGATTATTTTTGTATACTATTTAATTTATTCAATTCTTCTAGGAATTGAGGTAATGCCTCAAATAAATCAGCTTCTAGACCATAGTCTGCGACACTAAATATTGGAGCTTCACCATCTTTATTTATAGCAACAATTATTTTACTTTCTTTCATTCCAGCTAGATGCTGAATTGCCCCTGAAATTCCAACTGCAATATATAAATCAGGTACAACTACTTTACCTGTTTGACCGACTTGGTGTTCATTGCTTATATACCCTGCGTCAACTGCAGCACGTGATGCTCCAATTGCAGCATTTAATTTATCTGCAATATCAGCAATCAATTTAAAATTTTCTCCATTCTGCATTCCTCTACCCCCTGAAATTACAATTCTAGCTGTTCCAAGTTCAGGTCTATCTGATTTAACTTCTTCTCTTTTAATAAATTTTGATAAAGTAAACTCTTCAGTTGCTTCAATTTTTTCTATTGGAGCAGATCCACCAGACGTTTCGCAAGGTTCAAAAGAAGTTGGTCTAATTGTTATGCATTTTTTAGTATCTATGCTTTTTACTGTAGCAAATGCATTTCCTGCATAAATAGGTCTTATGAATGTATCAGCTGATATCACTTTAGTAATGTCACTTACTTGAGATATATCTAAGTGTGCTGCTATTCTTGGCATTAAGTTTTTACCAAATGTATTTGCAGAGCTAACAATATGAGAATAATTTTCTGAAACTTTTACAACTAATGGGGCAAAGTTTTCAGCTAAATAGTTTTCATAATGGGCAGCTTCAGCATGCAACACTTTTTTAACAGCTGACATTTTAGATAATGCTTTAGCAACATCACCACAATTATTTCCAATTAATAAAACATGCACATCTCCATCCATTTGTGATGCTGCAGTAATTGCATTTAATGTAAAAGGTTTTACTTCTTTGTTATTATGTTCTGCTATTAATAAAACTGACATTATATTACCTTTGCCTCATTTTTAAGTTTGCTAACTAATTCAGCAACACTTGCAACTTTAATTCCTGCTTTTCTTTTTGGGGGCTCTTCTACTTTAATTTGTTGAACTCTAGGTGTTATATCAACTCCTAGATCTGCGGCTGTAAATATCTCTATAGGTTTTTTTTTAGCTTTCATAATATTTGGTAAAGACGCATATCTCGGTTCATTTAATCTTAAATCACATGTAACAATAGCTGGAAGATTAACTTCGATTGTTTCTAATCCTTCATCGATTTCTCTTGTTACTTCTAGAATTTTATCTTTTATTTCAATTTTTGATGCAAATGTTGCTTGAGGCCAATTTAATAAGGCACTTAACATTTGACCTGTCTGATTACAATCATCATCAATTGCTTGTTTACCCATAAACACTAGGTCTGGTTTTTCTTTATCAACAATTTTTTGAAGTGCTTTTGCTACAGCTAACGGCTCAACAGTTCCTTCAGTTTTGATTAAAATTCCTCTATCAGCACCCACTGCTAAAGCTTTTCTTACAGTTTCTTGTGATTTTTCTTCACCCACTGTAATTGCAATAATTTCTGTTGCTTTACCGGCTTCTTTAATTTTTACAGCTTCTTCAATTGCATTGTCATCAGGTGGGTTACTAGACATTTTAACATTATCTGTAACGACTCCAGTTCCATCCTCTTTAACCCTAACTTGAACATTGTAATCAATTACCCTTTTAACAGCGACTAATATTTTCATTATGATCTCAATAAATTATTTTCAGGATCGTAAGGGCTTTCCTCTAAAATAGTACAATCATACATTTTACCAAGAATATCAATTTTCAATTTTTGACCAGTTGTCGCGATATCAGGTTTTATCATTCCTAACGCAATAGATTTTCCTAATCTAAAACCATAATCGCCACCTGTAGCTCTTCCTATTACTTTTCCATTTTCATAAATTGGATTATTACCTAAGACATCTGCATCTTCAACGTTATGAATTTCCATTGTTACTAATTTATTTGAAAAACCTTTTTCTCTCCATTGATTAAGTGCGTCCAGACCAACAAAGTTTCCTTTATTAGGATGTATAAATCTATCTAACCCAGATTCGTATGGTGAATATTCAATTGATAATTCTGTTCCAACAAGTTTATAAGATTTTTCAAGTCTCAAACTATTCATTGCTCTAATTCCATAAGGCTTAATACCCAGGTCTTTTCCTGCTTCCATCAACTTATCAAATATATGATTTTGATATTCAATTGGATGATGAAGCTCCCAACCCAACTCACCAACAAAGTTTACTCTCATAGCATTCACAGGTGCATTTCCAACATTTACGTTTTTGGCACTTAACCATTTAAAGTTTTCTTTTGAGAAGTCATCTCTTGATACTCTTGTCATTAATTCTCTAGCTTTTGGACCAGACACAACAAGTACACCCATACTATTAGTTAAATTTTCAAATTGAACTGTCCCATCAGTTGGCATCCATTTTTGAATCCAGTCATGATCTAATCTTTGGTTGGCTCCTGCTGAAACTAAATAGAAACTATCTGGGGCTTCTCTCATTATTGTAAATTCAGAATGAACTCCTCCCTTAGTATTAAGGGCATGACATAAACCAATTCTTCCTATTTTTTTTGGAAGTTTATTTGCTACTAAATAATCTAAAAACTCTTCAGCACCAGGACCTTTAATTCTACACTTTGCAAATGCAGTCATATCTAAAAGACCCACATTTTCTTTAACATTTTTACATTCTTTTTTTATTGCTTCAAACCACTTGGATCTTCTAAAAGACCAATCATCTTTTTGCTCCATTCCATCTGTTGCAAAGAAGTTTGGTCTCTCCCAGCCAAATTTTTGTCCAAATACAGCACCTAAATCCTTCATTCTGTCATAACAAGGTGATGTTCTTAATTCTCTAGCAGCACCTCTTTCTTCATCAGGATAATGAACTTTAAATACATGATTATAAGCTTCTTCATTCTTTTCTTTTAAGTATGATTTTGTTGCATAGTCACCAAATCTTCTTGGATCAACACCAAGCATATCAACCGTTGGTTCTCCATCAACTATCCATTCTGCAAGTTGCCACCCCGCTCCACCTGCAGCAGTAATACCAAAACTATGTCCTTCATTAATCCAAAAATTTTTAAGTCCCCAAGCTGGACCAACAATAGGATTTCCATCTGGTGTGTAACAAATTGCACCATTATAAACTTTTTTAACGCCTACTTCTCCAAAGGCTGGAACTCGATGAATTGCACCTTCAATATGTGGAGCCAATCTATCTAAATCTTCTTGAAATAATTCATACTCAGAATCTTTTGATGGTCCATCAACATAACAAGCTGGGGCACCATCTTCATAGGGTCCTAAAATTAAACCACCTGCTTCTTCTCTCATGTACCATCTGCTATCACTATCTCTTAAAACTCCCATCTCTGGTAAGCCTTCTTTTTTTCTCTTTAAAATATCTGGGTGTGCTTCTGTAACAATATATTGATGCTCAACAGGTATAGCAGGAATATCTAAACCAACCATTTTTCCAGTTTGTCTTGCAAAGTTTCCTGAACAAGAAATTACATGTTCACATTCAATAGATCCTTTGTCAGTTTCAACAACCCATCCATCTTTAGTTTGTTTAATTCCAACTACAGCTGTGTTTCTATAAATTTCTGCACCCATATTTCTTGCACCCGTAGCCATTGCTTGAGTTAAATCAGCAGGCTGAATATAACCATCTTCTGGGTGTTGGATTGCTCCAAGCAAATCATCTGTACGACATAGAGGCCAAATTTCTTTTACTTGATCTGGCGTTAAAAATTTTACATCAACGCCTATAGTTTGTGCAACACCTGCGTATTGATGATACTCATCCATTCGATCTTTAGTGCTTGCTAAACGAATATTTGACACAACACTGAAACCAACATTCTGTCCAGTCTCTTCTTCTAATTTTTTATAAAGATCAACTGCATACTTGTGAAGTTGCCCAACTGAATAACTCATATTGAATAATGGAAGCAGACCTGCTGCATGCCAAGTTGATCCTGAAGTTAATTCTTTTCTCTCGACAAGAACAACATCTGATAAACCTTTTTTTGCTAAATGATAAAGAGCACTTACCCCTACTACACCACCACCAACTACTACAACTTTTGCTTTAGATTTCATTAATGCGATTCCTACTAAATTTTTATAATTTACGAAACAAAATTCGTTTAGTTATTAAATTAAATTGAGGATCCGAGTAGCGTTGGGGCTGTGACCATTGTGGTCAACCAACAACCTTTCAGCGGACCTTCTGCAGTGTATTTTTCAACAGTCCAATTGAATTTATAATAGGCCTTATTCTTATCAAGAACTGTTACTTCAAAAAGAGCTGTTAAATCAGTTGTTTTTATCTCAACAACTTTATGATCTAGGTGGTTAAGAAGCATTTCATAGGACTTACCCTTAATCATAGTTTTAAACCTATCTAAAGGACCTGTATTTTTTCGATTACTTGGATGTGCAAATTCCCAGGTCTGTTCAATTCCATTATCTTTTTTAGGGTTGTCATTCTGTTTTAGGCTTCTTAATTGAATTTGGACAACTAGAAAGGGTTCGATCCCATTGTTAGGCTTTACTAGTTCTGCATAAGATATTGATGAGTTTAATAAAGTAATTAAAATTACCCTATATATTAAGTGCTGTATTTTTGACGTCTTCCAAAAATTGCTTTCTTTTTTCATCATTTACAAACGGTACAGCAAAGTATCTTCTGTAGACAATATTATAAATGCCACACATATGAAACACACCTCTTTTTAACCTTCTAATTGGTAAATTTAAGAAAAATGTTGTGATTGCTAATCTTGGAGATCCATATGTACAAAATATAATCGCTTTTTTTTTATGCAAGTTACCAATTGGATAACCGTAGTTTCCCCATAATTGCTTAAACGTAAACGCCCAAGGTGGTGCTAAAACTTTATCTATCCATCCCTCGACTATTGCTGGCATTCTAAAATTCCAAATCGGTGCAATTAGAACAATTATATCACATTCTTCTATTCTTTTACGATGACTCAAAACATCTTCGCCTGGTTCCTCACCAGCAAAAACTGGATCAAATTTTTCTTTATAAAGATCAACAGCATCAACTTTATTGCCATTTTCTTCTACAGTTTTGATAAAAGTATCTCTTATTGCTGCATTAAAAGATTTGTCATTATAATGACCATATATAAGAAATATTTTTTTCATTTGTGTATTTTTAAACTAGTTCTATAAGAAAGCCATGAAAAATTTTTACGTACTTGAAGGTGAACATACAAACCCTAACGAAATTAAAACAATATTAAAGAATACCGAAAAGAAACATGGTCCTTTTGAAGAGCAAAAAGCCACCCAAATTGCAAAGGGATTAATTCAAAAAAATATAGATGATTTTTATCATCGAGCTTGGGTAATCAAAAACTAATTCTGTAAAACTGGAAAAACAAGGTTTATCTTTAATATATCAATTATTAATTTAATAAAAATATTTTCTAAATTATTCCAAATAATTTTTCAAACTCGATTTTAGTGCATCTGTTAGCAATGTAATAAATCTTATTTTTTATAGCTATTTCTTTAGCCTTATCATTTTCAATATTAAGTTGTAGCCACAAAACATGTGCTCCAATCTCTTTAGTTTGATTGGCTATATCTACAGCCTCTTTACTTGGCCTAAAAACGTCTACTATATCGACTTTTTCTTTTATATCTAATAGAGTTCCATAAACTCTTTCCCCATGTATTGTGTCATTTACACATGTTGGGTTTACAGGAATAACTTTATAACCAGATTTTTGTAAGAATTTCATTACTATATTTGAATCTTTTTCTTTTTTTTTACTTGCGCCAACTAAGGCTATAACTCTTGAACTTATAAAGAGCTCTTTAATCTTATCGTCAATTATTTGTTTTTCCATATGGGTTTTCTTTTTTCTAAGAATGCAGATATGCCTTCTTTAGCATCCATTGCCATCATATTTTGTGTCATCATTTTACTGGTATACGCATATGCTTTTCTTAGTGGCATCTCTAACTGTTTATAAAAAGTTTGCTTACCAATTTTAATTGTTAAATTAGATTTTGAAGCGATTTGTTTAGCTAATTTTAGAACCTCATTGTCTAATTTTAATTTAGAAAAATGGTCATTAATTAAACCAATTTCTTTGGCATAATTTGCTTTAATAGGCTCACCAGTTAAGAGCATCTTCATTAATCTTTTTCTATTCACTTTTCGGCTAACTGCTACCATCGGAGTGCTACAGAATAATCCTATATTTACTCCTGGTGTTGCAAATATTGCATCATTAGTACTGTAAGCTAAATCACAACTTGCAACCAATTGACACCCGGCAGCAAAAGCTGCTCCATGAACTTTAGCAATAACAGGTTTTTTGCCTTCAACTATTTGAAGCATTAATTTAGAACAAAGGTTAAATAGTTTTTGATATTTGGTTCTATTTTTTAAACCATTTACTTCTTTTAAATTGTGTCCAGCACTAAAACCTTTTCCTGCTCCCTCAATAATTATTACTTTTATGTTCTTGTCGTTATCAAATTTTTTAAGAACTTTAATTAAATCATTAAGATTATTAAATGAAAGTGCGTTATATGTTTTAGGTTCATCGATAATTATTGAAGCTATTTCTTTGTCTAAAATTTTAATCTTAATATTACTCAAGCTTTCCATCTTCTCTCATTTTAGCTCTAATTTTTGTAGCTGATATTTGCTGTATCTCTTCAGATAATACTACTTCTTCAATTTTATAACCAACACCTCTTCCATAACAAATGTTAGTAATATTTGGCACCATCATCACTTTAAATTGTCCTTCGAATTCTGGGTTTAACTTTTCTTCAATATTTTTTTTAACAGTCTCAAAATCAAATGGATTATCATCAACACCTTGAACATCTCTAATTTGAATACAAACTTGGCCTGTTTTTTTAACTATTTCTTGAAATAAAGCATAATGACCATCATGAAATGGTTGCCATCTTCCTAACATTTGTGCTGTTGGTTTTTTATTATCCCATTCGTGAGCCATAGTTATATTTCCTTTGCTATTTTAGGAGCCCAATTTTCAGCATCCTGTGTTGTTACATGATAATCATATTTTTCTGGTTTTACAAACATAGCGTTAGTATCTGCAAATCTACCTTCTTTTATAGTATCAACCCAGACAACGTAGTCTGCATTAAATAATTCTCTTGCAGCAGGTGTTGGACAAACAAAATCTGCAACCACATGGTGGCCTGCTTGTTTATGTTTTTCTGCTTTTTCTGCCATTCTTTTGGCTTGTCTTTTTCTTCCTTCTTCTGAAAAATCCCAATCATCTGCAGCTTTTCTTACTTCATCTGCATTAAGCCATTTCGCATTTATTAATGGAACTAATTTTGATGCTAGAGTTGTTTTGCCTGAACCAGGCAAACCCATAATTAATATTTTCTTCATAGTGACTTTAACTTTCTGCACATATGGGTTAATAAAATTTAATATTATAGGAATTATTAAAATTAATCTATTATATTTGTTGCTATCCACTTATGAAATTGATGGGTTGGATTATCCATAACTGATGAGAAATTACCTCCATTATATGCTGGTGATGCTCTACCTGCCTGCATTTCCTCAATAGCAAAAATATCTTCTATCATAACTTCTTTCCAAAATTTTGAATTTTCTTTTCTCATTTCCTTAAAGTCATCACCATAAGCACTCTCTTCTCCAACATAATACATCTCTATATGTTCTTTAGTTTCATTAGTAGATATAGGCTCTAACCAAAAAATATAAAAGTGGTCTATGTGTAAACCAACCATAACATTTGGAAATAAAGCAACATACTCTGCATTTAAAGCTAGATCTTCTGACCAAGAAGGAAAGCTATTAAATTTTTTATTTCCCTTAATTGGTTGATTGTATTTATAGCTACCCTGTCCTGCAAATCTATTTGGCAGCCCTTGTATATGGTAATGATCGCTTATATTTGACGTTTTATTTAACTCAGGATGAATAGTTGGTAAATGATAGCTCTCACAATAATTTTCAATTGCAAATTTCCAGTTACTCTTAACATTTAGGTTAATGTAACCGTAATCCTTAGCGTGTCTTATTAGTTGTTGGTCATCTTTGGAGATAAATTTTGACCACCTGGCCTCAAGTGGTTTGATATAATCATTAAATTCAATTTCATTATTGTTTAAATTGATAAAAATCATATCCATCCAAACCTTAGATCTGACTTCTTTTAAGTTGCTCTTGGATTTATCAAAGTTATCTACTTGATGAATATTTAAGCCACCTATGTGGGGGGTTGCAACTAAGGACCCTCTAAAATCATAAGACCATGAATGATACGGGCATCTTAAGACATTCTTCAGGGTACAAGGTTCATTTAGGATCTTTAACCCTCTGTGACTACAGACATTATGAAAAACTCTAATTTTCTGGTCATTTCCTCTAATTATAATTAGAGGTATCCCCAAAAGCTCAAAAGGTTTAGCGTCTGCTATATCTGGAACAGAACTTCCAACGCCAATTACAGTCCATTTATCTGAGAAAATCTTATCTCTTTCAATCTTGAGGTATTCACTGCTGGTATAACACTCGTTAGGGAGGCCATGAGCTTCCTCAATCGGTTTATCAACAGCCTCTATTTTTTTGAGGTCAAGGATTGCTGAGAGCAAAGAATTGTCATTTTTTTTACCCATAAAAAATCCTAACATTGGGGAAACTTTTGACAACAAATATCTTTATCCACAAGATGAATTTCTTTGACAGCTTTTACAAAAAAGATAATGATCGGAAAAAATGAACTTTTCACTTGAGGTAGGACCTCACACAGACCTAGATACTTTACCTCCCGTCAAGGATGTTTATATAACTATGCTTCCTGGTGGAGACTATAAAGAGACGGCTGAAAAAGCTGATGCTTTAGTAAAAAAAGGATTTAATCCTGTTCCACATTTTCCAGCTAGATCAATTAATGATGAGGCTCAACTTAAAGATTACATTTCAAGGTGTAAAGATGTGGGTACAAAACAAGCTTTAGTAATTGGTGGTAGTAGAGATCCAATTGGAAAATTTGATAGCTCAATTCAAATTTTAGAGACCGGATTTTTTGATGGAATTAAAATAGGAATAGCAGGACATCCAGAAGGAAGTCAGGATATGTCCGATACAAAATTAGAAAAAGCCATGATAGATAAAAAGCCTTACGCCGACTATATAGTGACCCAGTGGTTACTAGAGAGTCAACCTATCATAGATTTCATTTCTAAGCAGTCAGTACCAGTGCATGTAGGAATTACTGGGCCAATGAAAATAACTAGCTTAATAAAATTTGCTAATATTGTCGGGGCGAAAAATTCCATTAATTTTCTTAAGTCTAATTTTAGTAAGGCATTAGATTTATTGAAACCTAAAGACCCTAATGAATTGATTGGGAAAGTGAAAGAGTTTACTGGCAACTTCCACATTTATACATTCGGCGGCTTGAAGGAAACTAACAAGTGGTTGAAGGAGAACGGTTATGTCTAATGAATTTGACTATACTAAACTAAATCATGCTACTTCAGTTGATCAATCAGATCGTGAAGTACCATATAACTTAAGACAGAGTGGGCCTACAAAAGTTGAAATGTTAATTTCAACAAGAGTAAGAAAATCTCCATACTGGCATCTATCAATGGAAGCTGGTTGTTGGAGAGCAACTGTTTACAATCGTATTTATCACCCAAGAGGTTATGTAAAACCTGAAGATGGTGGAGCGATGGTAGAATACGAAGCAATTAAAAATCACGTTACTATGTGGAACGTTGCTGTTGAAAGACAAATTAGAGTTAAAGGTCCTGATGCAGAAAAGTTTACAGACTACGTAATAACTAGAGATGCTACTAAAATCTCACCTATGAGAGCAAGATATGTAATTCTTTGTAATGCATATGGTGGAGTTTTAAATGATCCTATTCTTCTTAGAATTTCTAAAGATGAATTTTGGTTCTCATTATCAGACTCTGATATTGGTATGTATCTTCAAGGTGTTAATGCTGATGGAAGATTTGATTGTACTATTGAAGAGATTGATGTTTGTCCGGTACAAATTCAAGGACCTAAATCAAAAGCTTTAATGAAAGATCTTTGTGGAGATCAAGTTGATTTCGACAATATGCCTTTCTATGGATTAGCTGAAGTTAAAGTTGGTGGAAGAAGTTGTGTAATTTCACAATCTGGTTTCTCGGGTGAAGCTGGTTATGAAATTTACTTAAGAGAAGCAACTAAATATGCTGATGATATGTGGAATGCTGTTCTTGAAGCTGGTAAAAAACATAGCTTAATGGTTATAGCTCCTGCTCACCATAGAAGAATTCAAGCTGGAATTCTTTCTTGGGGTCAAGATATGGATCATCAACACAATCCTTTTCAGTGTAACCTTGGTTACCAAGTTTCATTAGCTGGTAAAGGTGAGTGGAATAAAAAAGCTGATTATGTTGGAAAAGCTGCATTAGAGAAAATGGGTGCTGAAATTAAGGATGGGAAAAAACCTTATAAACTTCAACTAGTTGGACTTGAAATGGGTGGAAAACCAATTGAAGAATATGCTCCAGACTTCTGGTTAGTATCACCTGAGAATGGTGGTGATCCAGTTGGGTTTATTACTTCACCTTGGTATCATCCTGAAAAAGGTCAAAATATTGCGATGGGATATGTACCATTTGATGGAACATTAAATGCAAACGGATTCCCTAAAGGAAAAGCTGGAACTAAGTACAAAGTTCACTTACCTGCAGAATATTCTGACACCCCAGGAACGCCTGTTGATGCTGTGGTAGTAGATATGCCATTTACAGAATCTTATAACGCAAATACAAGAGAAGTCGTTAAAGGTTAAATTAATTATTTGGGGGAGATTAATTCTCCCCCACTAATAATGACAAAATCATTCCTAATCGCAATTTGCATAATAATAGTAATTGCTTTAATACTCTTTCCACTATTTGTTTCTTACAAAGCACAAAAAAATAGAAAAAAATAAATAATGTTTGGTCAATTTTTAAATATAATTGTTCGGTCTATAAAATTAGATAAAACTCTTTACAAAGATAATAAGAACTTTGGTGAAGCTGCAATATATTTTGCAGGTTTAATAATGATACTAGATGGCTTAGCTGGTGCTGTTGCTGCAAATACTGTTATTAAAACTGCTGTTGCAATGTCTGGCTTAACTGCCATTCTTACTTGGTTTGTTTGGGCACTTTTTATTTACGTTATTGGTGTAAAATTATTTCCAGATAAAGAAACTAAAGTTCCATTTAAAAAAGTATTAACAGCTGTGGGATTTGCCCATGCGCCAGGGCTTTTAAGATTTTTTGCTGTAACACCAGATTTAATGATTCCAATAATATTTCTAACTCAATTCTGGATATTTGCAGGATTAATCATTTCAACAAAACAAGTTTTAAATCTAAAGTCTAATTTTAAATCATTTGGAATAGTCTTTTTAGCTTTTTTAATAATTGCTTTTCTCTCAATATCGTTTGTGATGAGCAAAATGAATGCACTGCCTATAAGCAATATTAGTTAAATTGGAAATATAGTTTTTGAAAGTTTACAAGAATTGCAGGTTTTAAATCCTGTTAAAATTAAATTTTGAGAAACACTTGGGTCTTCTTTTTTACACTCTTCACAAAAATCATCTAATTGAAGAACTTCTTCATCATTATTAGTTTGATCATCAAAATCTTTAGTCATTATCAGTAAGGCCAGCACCTGCTCCACCTTGCTTTAGGCTTTCATTTTCCTCAACAAAAGTTTCTTCTGAAAGCTTATAGAGTTCATTCCATTCTTTTTCTTCAAACGAGTCTCTATTTTCTAAAACTTTTAAGTAAATATTTTCAGCAGACTCGATAATTTCGTTTTTAGTGTAATTAGAATAAATATTATTATTGAAATTTAATAAAAACTCTCTGTCATCCATTTTTAAAAATATTCTTTTACCAATCACCTCTGCTGCCCTACTTACAAATGGTAAGAAAAGTAGTGGATATGAGACTTTTTTAAACGTTATCTCGTTTAAAGTTTCTAAAGTTTTAATCTGATCTAAAAAATTTACCCCTGCAATTATTGGACAATATTCATTTTTATTGGCGTCATTGTCTTTTTTTATGATGCTGGTATTCTCTAATCTTAATTCTTTTTTTTTCTTAAAAAAACTATTTAAGTTTTTAATTCCAGGTAGGCTAAAAATCTCAAGTAGTCTTATATTTTTTCCAATCTCTTCTGCTATACCCCACGAATATCCTGCGGCCCTACTTGATCTTTTAGAAACTGTATCTATTTCGCTTAATGATCTCATGTTGATTAATTATAAACCCAATGTTCATCAAAGTTTTTTAATTGCTCTGGTAAGGGTGCTCCTTGGAACATGCATATTCTTAACCATTTATCAGAACGTGGATCAAATTTTAAAGCTCCAAAAAAAGATAATTTTAATCTCAGCATATCAATAGGCATTATTTTTTGACCAATTGTATTATCTTGTATTTCAGAATAAGGAAATTTCTCTACTATAAACGCTCTTCTAACAACGTGTCTTAATTCATTATTAGTTGATAAAAATTTAGCAATGGTCAAGCTATTTTTAGTAACCGATAACAATTCATAAAGCTTTTTAATGTCTCTTGCAATTGCTAGAGGTTGCTCTAACTCAGCTCCCACTTCATCAAATCTATTTGCTAGTCTTGGCTCTTCTTTATTTTTTGAAATAAACCAAAAATTTAAATTATTTTCATCTTTGGTAAAATCTATCGTTAAGATATCTGGATATTTTTTTTCTAGAATCAGCTTTAAGTCTTCTACCGTTCTTTCAGTTGGAATATTAAAATATTTTTCTTCTTCAGAACTCATTTCTTTAATTAAAGGTGAAGTAATATCGTCATAAGGTTCCATCATCATTGAGACAACATATTCAATACATTCCTCACAATATTCTTTTTCTAAATGCAGATACAGTTCATTAAAAGCATAATCTTGCTCAAAATTAAAATCGTTATCTAGGTAGACAATAAATTCATTAAGATCTTTTAATAAAGATTTAATTTTATTTATTTGATATTCACTTTCTGTATTCCAAGAAGTGATATTTTTTATTGATTTTTTTAGACATTCTAAAAATAAGTTTTTATCTTTCTCTGATACTGCTTTTATCTCTCTTATCTTTTTTAAAGAAATCTCTCTTGCAGAAATCCAATTATTTAAAAGAGTTGGGTGGTTAACAATAAATGGAGCCATTCCTAGCCCTGTAGAATTTCCTATTCCTAAACTTTTACAAATATTAATGTCAAGATTTACAGCTTTTTTTGGGTTCTTACTTTTTGCAACGTGATTAACTTGATCAAAAGTAAATTGCCTAACTAAATAAACCAACATCATCTCCAACCTAAAAGGACCATATATTTCCTCTCTATCTTTAATTCTAAATCTATCTGCTAAGCCAAATTTACCTGACCCATAAACTGCTGTGGTTCTATATAAATAACCAACACTAGTTATTAAGTCGTTATCAGGTTGCTTACCTTCACTTAAACATTCAACCACATGATTGAAAACTCTAACTGATTTATTGGCTCTTGAAAGGGTTAACTCTTTATACGAAAGCCTGCCAAATTCTTGTTTTGGTACTTCGTTTTTTAATCTTTCAATATCTTGTTTTAAAGGAACGCCATCAAAAAGTGTAAAGGCTGCATCCCATTTAGTAGCTATAACTCTATCTGATCTTTCATTTTCATCTAATTCGTTTGCATAACAAATTAATGAATACACTCTATTTTTTTTCTTAAATGAATAAACCGCAGTGCCATAACCATGCTCATTTAATTCAAATAAATCTCTTTTATAATCCCAATCTTTAAACTCTTTTAAAAAACTTCTTAAAAATGAAAGTTTAGATTGATGAAAAGACCCTAGTCTTGATAATTTCATTACTACATTGGGGTCTCTTAAGGAGATATTCATTGGTTCATTTCTTTATAAAAATTGTACCAGTTGTTTCCAAGAATTCCATTAACTTCACTTTCTGAAAAACCAACCTTTTTAAGTCCTACTTCTAAATTTTCAAAGCCTCTTGCATCTAAAAACCAATCAGGTTGTTTTGGGAAACCAGGTTTATTTTTTGACCCTTCTCCATAATTTTTGCTTTTAGTCCAAGTACCATTTCTCATCCACTCAACAATAGTATCTGGTTGGTTTAAACAAAGATCTGAACCTATTCCAATTTTTTCAGCTCCCATAATCTCAGCTGTCTTAGCTGTCATTTCACAAAAGCTTTCTAAAGAACAATCAGTTCCATCTTTTAAATGATGAGGATATAAAGATAGACCCAACATTCCTTTATGTTTTGATAAAATCTTTAATAATTCATTTGATTTGTTTCTCTTAGCTGGATGCCAAAATGATGGGTTTGCATGGGTTATTGCAATTGGTTTTTCACTTATCTTAATTGCATCAATTGTACTTTTTTCTGCTGAATGAGACATGTCTATTACAAGACCTAGTCTATTCATTTCTTTAATCACCTCTTTACCAAAATTAGTAATTCCACTATCTATTGCTTCATAACATCCTGTCGCTAGTAATGACTGATTGTTATAGGTAAGTTGCATAAACCTGCATCCCAAATCGTAAACTTTTTCAACCAATCCAATATCATCTTCAATGGGTGAGCAATTTTGAAAACCAAAAAAAACTGCTGTTTTATTTTCAGATTTAGCTTTTTCAATATCTTTAAAACTTTTGCCGTGAAAAATTAAGTCAGAATTTTCTGAAAAGTAATTTTTCCAGTTTTTTAATACTGTTTTTAGCTCATCAAAATCTTCATGATAAACTATGGTTACGTGGATTGCATCCAGTCCTGCTTGTTTATTGATCTGAAAAATTTCTCTAGACCAGTTACAATATTGTAAATTATCAATTTTAAAATTCATTATGATCTTATTTGTTTTAAAGAATATCAATAAGATAGATAAATTCTATTAATTTTATTGAAATTTTGGGGTTAATTTGAAATAACAATTTACGTTAGAATAAAAATTACAACAAATGGCTAAAAATAAATTAAACAAAGTATCAATTGTTATGGGTAGTCAATCTGACTACAAAACCATGATATTTTGTCAAAATATTCTTAAAAAATTAAATATAAAATTTGAAACAAAAATAATATCAGCTCATAGAACCCCCAATAGAATGTATGAATTTGCTATTAATGCTGAAAAAAATGGTATTGCAGTAATTATTGCTGGAGCTGGTGGATCTGCGCATTTACCAGGAATGATTTCAGCCCTTACATCTCTACCAGTACTAGGAGTTCCAATTGAAAGCAAAAAGCTTAAAGGACTTGATAGTCTTTTATCTATTGCGCAAATGCCAAAAGGAATACCAGTTGGAACATTAGCAATTGGAGAAGATGGTGCAATTAATGCTGCCTTATTAGCTGCATCTATTATTGGTCTTAGTGATTTGACTGTCAAAAAAAAATTAAACCAGTTCCGTTTAAGTCAAAGCAAATCTGTTAAAAAAAAACCAAAATAGTTTTAAAATATGTCTAAACCAATTCTTGGAATTATAGGTGGAGGTCAGTTAGGTAGTATGCTTGCTATTGCTGCAAATAAACTTGAAATTAAAACAGTTATTTTTTGTGATGATGTTGATGCTCCTGCACAAAATTTTTCTAATGATTTTGTACACGGTGAATATAGTGATCAAAATAAGATTAAAGAATTTTTAAATAAAGTTGATGTTGTAACATATGAATTTGAAAACATTCCATATGAAACATTAAATGAAATTAATAAGATAAAACCTGTTTTACCTAAACCTTCTGTAAATAGAATAATTCAACATAGATTAGCAGAAAAAGACTTTATCAATAATCTTAATATAAGAACTACAAGATATGTATCTATTGAAAAAAAATCTGATATGGAAACAGTTGAAGATTTACTGCCAGGTATACTTAAAACTACAACACTCGGGTATGATGGCAAAGGGCAATACCCTGTTAGTAGTTTGGAAGATTTAGATTCAATTAATATTGATTATTCAAAAGGTTATATTTTAGAAAAATTAGTAAAATTAAAAAAAGAAATCTCAATAATTATTACTCGTTTTAATGATCAAAAATATGAAATTTATGAGCCTATAGAAAATATACATGAAGACCAAATTTTGAAAAACTCTAAAATTCCAGCAGCGATTAGTGACAAAATATTAGAGCAATCAAAGCTATGGGCAACTCTAATTTCAGAGGAATTAAAATATGTTGGAACATTATGTGTTGAGTTTTTCATTGATAGGAATGACAACCTTTACGTAAATGAAATTGCACCAAGAGTTCATAACTCAGGGCACTTAACAATTGACGCATATAATATAAGTCAATTTGAAAATCATGTAAGAGCAGTTTGTAAGCTAGAACAGATACCTCTTAAAAAAATATCAAATGCAATGATGACAAATATAATTGGTGACCAAATTACTAATTACAGAAACAAAGAGTATAACGAAAATGAATATTTCTTTGATTATCTTAAGAAAGAAATTAAACAAAAAAGAAAAATGGGACACCTAACAACCCTTCTTAAGTAGATATTATTCAAATGTTAAAATCAATAGAAGGAAATTTCGATAATCCAGAAGTTCATGGGTTTCTTATCAAACATTTCATTGAGTTAAGATCTGTATCACCTGAAGGGAGTGCTCACGTACTTGATATAGCTGGTTTAAAAGACCCATCTATTAAATTTTGGAGCCTATGGGAAGAAAATGACTTAATGGGTAGTGGTGCATTAAAATTCCTAGATAAAGAACATGGTGAATTCAAATCTATAAGGGTTAGTGACAACTTTAGAGGCAAGGGAAATGGCATAAAAGTCATAAATCATCTAATTAATGAGGCAAAAAAACTTAATATTAAAAGATTAAGTTTAGAAACCGGTGCTGGTGACTTCTTTTTAACTGCTAGAAAATTGTTTAATAAGTGTGGTTTTGAGGCCAGTGAGCCCTTCTCCCACTATAAAAAAGATATCAACTCTATTTATATGACCATGCTAATTAGCAACAAATAAGTCTCTAGTTATTTAATTTTTTAAATTTAGTTGACAAAACCTCAATAAATCTAAACAAAGCGTGAATTGCTTAATTATAAGTAATAAAAGTAACACAATAAAAAGTAAGAAGATAAATATGAGTCTACAAGGAAAAGTAAAATGGTTCAATCCAACTAAAGGTTTTGGTTTTATTGAAAGAGAAGATAAAGAAAAAGATGTATTCGTTCACGTTTCAGCTGTAAGAGATGCTGGTATGAACGGTTTAGATGAAGGTCAAGCTTTGACTTTTGAAGTTGAAGATGGTCCAAAAGGTCCTTCAGCGGTAAATTTAAAAACTGCATAATATTCACACTTTCTATTGGCTGCGATTTTTTAATTAAATTAATTTTTTAATTATTTAGCTAAATATTTCAGCCAATACCGACTAGCCCTGCCAAATTTTATTTTAAAATATTTCTTAACTAAATTTCTTTTAATTAAAAAATATTTTCGAGATATTTTATTACATCTTTACTTTTAGGGTCGCCTGCGAAGCATTCAGTTAATGCTAATCTGTGATAGCCTCCAAGAGCTGCTTTCTTTTTACATTTTGAAGATGTGAGGTTAACAAATTTAACTTAGCTAAGGTTTCCAAACATAGAATAATCCTCTGGACTATTAAAGATATCTTTATCATGGGTAATTATTAAAGCATTTAATTTGGACAAATCTTCAGCAAAACTATAATATCTTATATTGGTCTACCAAGGCCAATCTTCTCTATTTTGAACTGTGCCTCCCGCACCAGGATGAAGTCCTATTACTCCTTGGATTAAATTAGAAAATTCTACTTTCAACTTAATTGATTGCCAGCCTCCAGAAGAATGACCGGCTAAAACTATATTTTCAAATCCTTTTGCCCTTAGGTTTCAACTTTACCTTTGATAATTTTTCTTTTTTTATTTTTTTTTGCTAATTAATATAGTTCCATTTTTGTCTTTATTTTTAAATCTAAATTTACTAATTTCTTATGAGCTTTCCACATTTTAGTTTGTTCTTTATCTGACCACCCTTTTACACCAGAACAAAGACGATAAATTACTATAGTAAAGTTTTTAATTTTTTGATTATGAAGATTACGTATTACCTTTGGAACTCTATTATGCTCACTAAGATATTTATCTATTTTTTTAACCACATGAGAGCCATGGGAATAGATGACTAAAATAGTATTTTTTTTGTCAGAAATGTTATCAATAGAATAAAATTTTTCCATTATTCTCAATTAAATCATTATCTTTTGAAACTTTTTTTAAATCTTTATCAAACTGTTTGTCTGCAAATGAATGGTTGGATAGTAGTAAACTGAGAATGATTGTTATTAAATTTTTTTATATGCCTTATATTTATAATAAAGATATTGCATAATGCTTAAAATTATAATTATTATAGATTATGGAAAAAAGACAAATAATAGACTTTAACAATCTTAAGTTTAAGCCCTTTGACAACTATGGTGTTGTTGTGCCTGGTATGAGCTGGCACAAAATAAGCTATAATAAAGAGAATGGTGGTCAAGGAACTTATGTTCTCAAGATGGAGCCAGGTTCAAAGAGCTTGCTTCATGAGCATACTGGGTTTGAAGAATTTTTAATGTTAGATGGTGAATTAACTGATCCTGATGGTAAAATTTTTAAGAAAGGTGACTTTATATCTTTTGAGCCAGGGTCGAAGCACTCTTCTCACACAATAAATGGTTGCTTGGTCCTAGTTTTTATGAGAGGAATTAATAAAACAATCTAATTAAATTATTTTCAAAACTATATTATGATCGGTATCTTAGGTGGAATGGGAACTCAGGCAGGTTTAGATTTTTGTAATAAACTGGCTATGCTTAATAGAGGCAAGATTGATCAAGAGTACCCTCTTTTCATGCTTTACAATAAGTCTAATATACCTGGAAGACCAGAGTCAATTGGTGTTCAGACTAAAAGATTTTCAGACCTCCCAAGAAATTATCAAAGCAATACAAAATATAATAAAGTTTTAAAAAGCTTATTCGAGGGTTGCAGATTACTGGAGAAAAGTGGTTGTAAATTCATTGTCATACCTTGTAACACTGCTCATTATTGGTACGAAGATTTGATAAAAAAAATAAAAATTCCAATCATAAATATGCCTAAAGAAGTTTTTTTAAATACAAGAAAAGTTTGTAAAATAAATTCAAAAATTGGACTTCTTGCAACAGAGGGTACTTTAAAAACAAAAATTTATGAAAAATTATTTAAGGATGAATATAAAATAATTACACCTCTTCAAGATCTGCAAATTAAATCAGTTAATAAAACTATCAAACATGTCAAAATGGGAAATATAAAACTAGCTGAAAAATCTATTAAACCAGCTATTAATTATTTAATTAAAAATAATTGTAAAAAAATTATATTGGGTTGTACAGAATTACCTATAGCAATTTTTGCATTTAAATCACTGAAAAATGTAAAAATGTCAAAACTATATTTAGATCCAAATTTAATATTAGCTAATGCATCTATGGCAAAATATAGTAAATAAAAGATGCTTCCTAAAATCAAAAAACCTTATGTTATTAATTTAGCTGAAGTCATTTACAAAAATATAGCTGATATTAAAAAAAATAATTTAGATATTTCTAATATAGACGCTATTGAGGGTTTCATAGGTACAAAAAAATATGAGGAAATAAGTAGCGGTAAGTTTCATGATGATTGGTTTGAGTATTTAAAAAATAATGAATTTATTGATAAGGATAGTGGAGAGAAGATACCTGACGAAACTATTAAACTTTTAAACGTACAAAAGGATGCCACAGTAAAACAGCTAATAAAGTATCCAGAGCTATATTATGCTAAAAGCTCTTTCCCACTTGAAATTTCTCAGCATGCTTTTGATTTTTTATGGAGAATGTGTGAAAGTTATGAGCTGTGGTGCAAAGAAACTGGGCAATCAGAACAACTTTTATTGAATATTACTGATTAGCTAATTGAATAATTTTACTTGTTTTTTCTATTCTTCTTTTTACTAAAGCAAAAAACTCATCATAGTTTTGCTCTTCATCAATTTTTGATTTTTTATTATCTACAAGACTTTTAATGTTTTCAGTAGTTGACTTTCCTGTAATTTTTTTAACTGCTTGATTAGATCCATATGAAAGACCAGCTTGAAAGACGTTGCCAGTACTAGTTAATGTATAAGCTGGTCCTAATAAAGCTGTACTTTGCACACAACCATTAAGAAAAAATAGCAAAATTAATCCAGCAATTATATTTTTTAAAATCATTAAACTCCTTCCTAATCTTAGGTATTTATAAGTGCAACTCAAGAGAGAAAGTGTTCATTTTGATATTAATCTCTAATATTGGCATAAAATATAACCTATAACCTCCATATGGTTAAAATTTTTCCATTCATTTTTATTATTTTGTGGTCCTCAGCTTTTGTGACAACAAAGCCAATAATAGACAATAGTGATCCTTTTGCTGCATTAGCCTTTAGATTTTTTATTGTAGCTTTTGGTTTCTTTATTTTTTCAATTTATGCAAAACAAAAAATTTTAACCAGTACAAAGAATCTTCTGCAATCACTTTTTAGTGGTGTACTTTTTCATGGTGTTTATTTGGGGGGTGTTTTTTATTCAGTTTCAATAGGAATGCCAACAGGTATTGCAGCATTAATTGTAACCTTACAACCAATCTTAACTAATGCTTTAGCAGGAAAATTCTTGGATGAAAAAGTTACTTTCAAACAATGGATTGGAGTGATCCTTGGATTTATTGGTGCTGCTTTAGTTTTAGGTTTTGATATTGGATCAAGCCTTCCTGTTTTTGGAGTGATATCTTCTTTTGTTGCTCTTCTAGCTATTACATCATCAACTTTATGGCAAAAAAAAATAAGTAATAATTTACCTTTGCCTGTAAGTAATATGTATCAAGCAATAGGTGGCTGTTCTTTTCACATAATAATTATTTTAATTTTTAGTGAACCTTATATTAATTTTACATCCACATTCTTAATAGCAATGAGTCATCAGATATTTCTTGTATCTTTTGGAGCATTTACAATTTTAATGTATTTAATTAAAAATAACTCTGCAAGTAAAACTGTTTCTATATTTTTTTTAATACCACCAACTACAGCTATAATGGCTTGGTTATTTTTAAATGAAAAATTAAATAATTTAGATCTAATAGGTTTTGCTGTAGCAACTCTTGGTGTTTATATTGCAACTAGAAAGCAATAAATTTTAAATACCTTTGTAGCCAAACTCTAAGCAAGCATCAGTAATTGAATGATAAAAAGATTCTCCAAAACTTCTTAGAGTAAATATCCTAACTTTTTCTGGATTATCATCCACCATATCAATTGTAACTGACATTCCGTTATAAGTTGAATTTAAACAAGTATCTTTTTTTAATTCATTAAAATTAAAGGGACATCCTTTTTTTAATATCTCTTTTGTATTTTTTCCCTCTATTTGAATTATCGCTCTACTATGAGATACATTTGTTATAGCAAAATCTGTTTCTACTAGTTTTTCTTTAATTTCTTTTAAAATTTCTTTTTTTAAAGAAACTAAAAGCCAGTTATTTGGGCCATTCCATAAAATTCTTGTATTAGTGTTGCAGTTTATATTTAGAGTTTCATTTTTTAAGCTCAGATTATCTATCTTGATGTTTTCAATAGCTGTTAAAGAGTTTTTATATTTAACTATTTGAATGATTAAAAAGTCTTTTAATTCACTTACTTTTAGCAGCTCATCTTCATTTTTTTTTTCATAATCACCAAATAGTCCTTTGATATGAGTATTCTTTAAAGCAGAAGTTGAACTCATGATCTTACCCTTTCACCTTTTGGATCTACGTAGTGTGATGAAACTATCTCCACAGGTATTGTTTTATTTTTTAAAGGTGACATTGCAAATAGTTTTTGCCCTATCATATTTTTTCCATCCTTAAGTATTGCTAATGAAAACGGATTATCGTATTCAACGCTCCAACAAGATGCAGAAATATATCCTAATTTAGGATTTGGTATCGGAGCCATTGCATCTTTAACTAAATGAGATCCTTCAGGGATACTTGTTTTCTTATCAATTGGAACAACGCCTACTACTTTTTGTCTATCCTCTGCTATAAATGCTTTTCTATCTAAAGAACGTTTTCCTATAAAGTCTTTCTTTTTACTAACAAGACCTTCTAAAGAGTTATCATAAGGAATGGTTCTGCCATCAAGTTCTGATCCTGCAATGTGGCCCATTTCAATTCTTAGAGTTGATAATGCTTCAGTACCGTAGGGTTGAATTTTAAATTCTTGTCCTACTTCCATTATTTTCTCCCACATGAAGTTTCCATTATCAGATTCGACATTAACCTCATAAGCAAGCTCTCCTGAAAATGAAATTCTAAAAATTCGTGCATGCACTCCAAATAAATCTGCCTCCATATATCCCATAAAAGGTAAACCTTCGGTTGAAGCATCAATATTTGGAAATAGTTTTTGTAATAAATTTCTAGATTTTGGTCCTGCGATTGCTGCTCCTGCCCATTGTTCTGTAGTTGAAACTACATTTACATTTAGCTCTGGCCATACAAGTTGTAAATAATACTCAATATGAGACAAAACATTTGCAGCTTGCGCTGTTGTTGTTGTCATATGATAATGGTTTTCAGAGATTCTTGTCGTTGTTCCATCATCCATAACAATTCCATCTTCTCTTAACATCACACCGTACCTTGCTTTTCCAACTGGCAACTTTAACCATGCGTTAGTATAAACTCTATTTAGTAGTTCTGCGGCGTCAGGTCCCTTAATATCAATTTTACCTAAAGTAGTTACATCGCAAACACCTACATTGGCTCTAACATTTTTTGCTTCTCTTTTTGAGCCTTCAAATAAAGTTTCTTTTCCAATTTTGTAATATCTTGGTCTCAACCAAACACCTGCATCTACAAACACTGCATTATTTTTTTCATGCCATGAATGTAATGGTGATTTTCTTGTTGGTCTCGAATGCTTTCCTACTTCTCTTCCAACAATTGCACCAATGGTAACTGGTGTGTACGGAGGTCTAAAAGTAGTATGGCCTACCTCTGGTACAATTTTATTTTCTATATTTGAAACTAATTGTAAACCATTGAGATTGCTTGTTTTACCTTGATCTGTTGCCATTCCAAGTGTTGTGTATCTTTTTACGTGTTCAATAGACCTATAACCTTCCTTTAGTGCAATTTCTATATCAGAAACAGCCACATCATTTTGAAAATCTAAAAATCTTTTATAATTTTTTCCTTTTGGTAATGGAACGCACCAAAATTTATCATGAGTTGTTTTATTTTTTTCAACAACAGTGGGGTGTAAAATTTTGTTATCATTTTTAGTTATTTTTTTAGATAGCTCATAACCAGCATTAAATGAATCTTTTAAAGTTTCAGCAAGCGTAAATGTTCCATTTGCTGCTCCTAAAGTAGTTTCACTTTGTTTTGATACACCAGGTACAAAAGCATCTATATCTTTATCAAATTTAGTTTTGTTACCAGATTGAGACGCCAAATGTATTGTTGGCGTCCAAAAACCAGATACACAAATACAGTCACAAGTAATATTTTCTAAAATTCCTAATTCATTTTTATCATCTGAAATTTTTGCAACTTCAGCAGATTTAACTTTTTTATATCCTTTGGCTGCAACAACTACATAAGAAAATTTAATTTGTATACCTAGATTTTTAGCTTCTTCTATTATTTCTGAATTAGGTTCTTTTCTTGTGTCTAATATAATTGGTTCAACTCCATTTTTTTTAAACTCAATTGCAGTTTCATAGCCACTGTCATTATTTGTAAATATTAAAGGTTTTTTTCCAACTAAAACTCCATACACTTTTAAATATTCTTTTGCTGCAGATGACAACATCACTCCTGGTGTATCATTATTTCCAAAAACTAATGGTCTTTCAATTGATCCTGATGAAATTAAAACTTCTTTTGCCCTAATATACCAAAGCCTTTGTTTTGGGTGATATTCTTTTGTCTTAGGTAAGTGATCACTTAATTTTTCTGACATCACTAACATATTATGATCATAGTAACCAAATACTTGAGATCTATTTTTAACAATAACATTAGGCATTTCTTTAAGTTCAGAAATAATATTTTCTGCCCACTCTTTTCCTGTTTGGTTTCCAATATTAACCTCGCTGGTTAACAAAGTTCCACCAAATCTAGGTTTATCTTCTGCTAATATTACTCTTGCTCCATTTTTAGCTGCAGCATATGCACTTGCTAGACCAGAGGGTCCTGAACCTGCAATTAATAAATCACAGTACTCATACTTATGTTCGTATCTTTCCTTGTCATGTTTAATTGATGCAACACCAAGACCAGCTGCTTTTCTTATAATTGGTTCATAAACTTTGTACCAAAAACTTTTTGGCCACATAAATGTCTTGTAATAAAATCCAGCTGGAAGAAATATTTTTAAAAAATTGTTGATAGCACCAATATCAAAATTAACACTTGGCCAACAATTAACACTGGTTGCTTCTAATCCCTCAAAAAGCTCTTGTTCAGTAGTTTTTACATTGGGTTCTGTCTCGTTATTTCTATATAATTGAACAATTGCATAAGGTTCATCAACCCCAGCACCGAAAAAGCCCCTAGGCCTGTGATATTTAAAGCTTCTTCCAATTAAATGAACTCCATTAGCAAGCAGCGCAGATGCTAAAGTATCACCTTCATAACCAAAGTAATTTTTTCCATTAAATTTAAACGATAACTTTTTATCTCTATTTATTAATCCAATGTTATCTAGTCTATAATTTTGAGTCATATTAGATATCTTCGTGAGCCTTAACTGTTTTAAATATTTCGTGAGTTGCTGTGTCTCTTTCTACTTTAATCCACTGTCTACATCCTGATATATGCTGCCATAACTCTTTATGTTTTCCTCTTAGACTTTTTCTATTATAGACGAAGTTATCCCAATCTTGATCTGAAACTTCCTTATTAAGTTCTGGTCTTTTGATAGTTGCATCACCACCGTATGAGAATTCATTTTGAGATCTCATCCCACAGTGGGGGCATTTAATATTAAGCATTTATGAAATCCATGTTTTAGTTCCAAGTCCTTTTTCATCTAGTAAGTGACCTGTATTAAATCTACTCAAACTATAACCTTCATTTAATTTATGAACTCTATCTTGAGCAATTGTATGAGCAAATGTCCATCCAGATGCGGGTGTTGCTTTAAAACCACCATAACACCATCCACAGTTTAGATATAATCCTTCAATATGAGTTTTATCTATTATGGGCGAACCATCCATAGACATATCCATTATCCCACCCCAAGTTCTAAGCATTTTTAATTTACTAAGAAACGGCATCATTGCAATTCCTTCTGTTAAAACATGTTGAAGTGTAGGCAGGTTTCCTCTTTGAGCATAACTATTATAACCATCTAGATCACCTCCCATTACCATTTCACCTTTATCAGATTGACTAATATAAAAATGTCCTGCCCCAAAAGTAACCACACTATCTAACACGGGCTTTACAGGTTCTGTAACGCATGCCTGAAGAAGATGAGTTTCTACCGGTATTGTCATATTTAGTTTTTCAGCTAAAATATTTGTGCTACCTGCAACACATAAACCAATTTTCTTAACTTTAATATCTCCTCGTGAAGTTCTCACTCCTTGAATTTTTCCACCCACAACATCAAAACCTGTTACCTCACAATTTTGAATTATATCTACACCCATTGAATCTGCTTGACGAGCATAACCCCATGCAACAGCATCATGCCTTGCTGTTCCTGCACTTGGCTGCATTAATCCACCAAATATAGGAAATCTTACATTGTCTGAAAAATCTGCCATTGGAATAATTTCTTTTACCTCTTCTCTATTTAAAAGAACTGCATCAATACCATTTAGGCGCATTGAGTTTCCTCTTCTTGCAAAAACATTCATTTGAGCATCTGAGTGTGCAAGATTAATTATTCCTCTTGGAGAAAACATTACATTGTAATTTAAATCCTGGCTCATCTTTCTCCATAGATCCATTCCAAACTCACTGAACAAAGCATTGTCGTCATGCATATAGTTTGATCTAATAATCGTGGTATTTCTTCCCATATTTCCACCACCAAGCCATCCTTTTTCAATAATAGCTACATTCGTAATGTTGTGTTCTTTTGCAAGGTAATATGCGGTAGCTAGGCCATGGCCTCCACCTCCAATAATAACAACATCATATTTTTTTTTTGGGGTAGCATCTTTCCAAGCTAAGTCCCACTTTTGATGGCCAGAGAAGGCATTTTTTATTAGGTTAAATATTGAATATTTTTGCATCAATTAATTTTATCTAAAAGAATATAAATAGTTATTATTATTTTTATATATAATTTTTATAAGTTTTAAAAATTCATAAAAGAAGATACTAATTCTTCAAATAAATTTTAATTTATAGGAGTTTTAAATGAGCGAAGTTAAATCAGACATTCAGATAGCTAGAGAAGCTAAAATGCAACCTATAAATGATATATTAGCAAAGATAAATGTACCAGATGAAAGTACTGCTTTCAGCCCAATGGGCAGACACATTGCAAAAATTAACCTAGAATATCTAGATACTTTAAAAGATAAACCTGATGGAAAACTTATTTTAGTAACCGCAATCACTCCCACACCAGCTGGTGAAGGTAAAACTACAACTTCTGTTGGTTTGAGTGATGGTTTAAATAAAATTGGAAAAAAATCTATTGTTTGTTTAAGAGAACCTAGTCTTGGTCCTTCTTTTGGAATGAAAGGTGGTGCTGCTGGTGGTGGGTATGCTCAAGTTGTTCCAATGGAGCAGATTAATTTACATTTTACAGGAGATTTTCATGCAATAACTTCTGCTCATAATTTATTATCAGCTTTAATTGATAATCACATCTATTGGGGAAATAAATTAGACATAGATGTTAGAAGAATTGTTTGGAAAAGAGTGATGGATATGAATGATCGTTCTTTAAGATCAATAAATATTAATTTAGGAGGAGTGGCTAATGGTTTTCCAAGAGAAGATGGTTTTGATATAACTGTTGCATCTGAAATCATGGCAATCTTTTGTTTATCAAATGATTTGGGAGATTTAGAAAAAAGAATTGGAAATATTACAATTGCATACACTAGAGAAAAAAAACCTGTTTATGCTAAAGATCTAAAAGCTCATGGTCCAATGACTGTATTATTAAAAGATGCAATCAGACCTAATGTAACTCAAACTTTAGAAAACAATCCTGCCATTATTCATGGTGGTCCATTTGCAAATATTGCACATGGGTGTAATTCTGTAATTGCAACTAAAACTGGGTTAAAACTTGCCGACTATGTTGTTACGGAAGCAGGTTTTGGTGCTGACTTAGGTGCTGAAAAATTTCTTGATATAAAATGTAGAAAATCTGATTTAAAACCAAGTTGTGTTGTGATTGTTGCAACTATAAGAGCATTAAAAATGCATGGTGGTGTAGCTAAAGATGAGCTTAAAACAGAAAACGTCGAAGCTTTAAAAAAAGGATTGGTTAACCTTCAAAGACATATAGAAAATGTTAAAAAATTTGGCTTACCGGTTGCTGTTGCAGTTAATCATTTTATTAAGGATACAGATAATGAAGTGAAAGCTTTAATAGAATTTTGTGAAAGTATTGGAGTTAAAGCAAGTCTTTGTACACATTGGGCAAATGGTGGAGAAGGAACAAAGGAACTAGCAAGCCATGTAGCCGAGTTATGTGAAAAGAATGATGATAAATTCAAATTCTTATATGAAAGTAAAACTCCTCTATTTAAGAAAATTGAAACTATTGCAAAAGAAATTTATAGAGCTGATGAGGTTATCGCTGATACAAAGATTAGAGATCAATTAAAGGGCTTTGAAGAAGCTGGTTATGGCGACTTTCCTATCTGTATTGCAAAAACTCAATACAGTTTTTCAACAGATCCGAGCTTAAAAGGCGCTCCTACAGGGCATGCTCTACCCATAAGAGAAATTAGACTTTCTTCAGGTGCAGAATTTATTGTTGTTGTGTGTGGAGCAGTTATGACTATGCCTGGACTACCAAGAGTTCCAGCGGCTGACTCAATTAAGCTAAATAAAGATGGTGAAATTGAAGGTCTGTTTTAAAAACTAATTACGTATATAATTAAGCCAGTTTCTAACTTCACATGTTCTATTATTAAAATCTAATAGTTCGTTTTGAGATTTTATGAATGAGATATGGCTTTCATACTCTTCTTCATTTAAAAAATTTTTATTTACAAATAATCGTTCTTTACGACTATCAATAAGATTAAGCATCTGAAAATATTCATAATCAGGATGATATTGTAAACCAATAATTTCTGAGCTTCCCGCATTAAAGCTAACACCCATTACATTGTTAACTTTGTCACTTGATAAAAGAATAGTGTTTTTTGGCAATTCACTTACCTCATCAAAATTAAATGCTGGTGATGTAAAAATCTTTTTTTTATCATTGTATATAAAGTGTTTTTCACCTTCATTGTTAATAATTACATTCGATGCAATTCCAATATGAGCGCCATTTTTTCCAGGATTTACTTTACCCCCAGCTGCTGTTGAGCAGACTTGTAATCCCCAACAAATTGCTAAAATCTTATTTTTATGATGAAAGCAATTAGAGGCAAAATTGATATGTTTCTTAATGACATCTGTCATATCATTTATTCTCATTACACCACCAGTAAACACAATGCCATTATATTTACTCATATTTTTTAGAGCACTTGTTGTCTCTTCATCATGACCAGGATTTATAATTTCTGTATTTGTTAATGGCTCTATCTTTAAAATTAAATTTTTTAAGTTATCTGCTGCAGAAGCTCCCGCTGCTTTAATAAACTCACTATCTTCTCTAATATTTCCTTCAACAATTAAAATATTTAAATTACTCATTTAAACAATTCACCCGTCATACTGTGCTGATACATTATTCTCATATCATTTTCGGTTAATTTTTTTGGATTTCCTCCAGTAGACGGATCTGCTAAGGCCATTTTTGATAATCTATCAATATCAAAATCTTTTTCATCAATCACTTCTGATAATTTGTGTGGTATATCTAATTTTTTTCTTAAATCTAAAACCCAGTTAACAAAACCATCAAAAGATCTATCTTTAAGTTCTAAGTAGTCACAAACCTTAATTATCTTATCTTCGATAACGTCTTTGTTAAAAGTTAATACGTAAGGCATAAATATTGCATTAGATAAGCCGTGATGAATATTATTTAATGCATTAACAGGATGACTTAATGAATGAATTGCCCCCAAGCCTTTTTGAAATGCTGTTGATCCCATACTAGCTGCTGTTAACATGTTTTGTCGTGCTTCAATATTTGATCCATTGTTAAATGCTTCAAATAACCATTCATTAATTAATCTCATACCTTCTAAAGCAATTCCATCAGCCATTGGATGATATCCTGGGGCGCAATATGCTTCTAAATTGTGAGCTAGCGCATCCATACCAGTTGCAGCTGTAATCTTTGCAGGTAAACTAAGTGTTAATACTGGATCTAAAATAACTATTGAAGGTAAAAATTTAGGATGAAAAATTATATTTTTTACACCAGTTTCTTCATTTAAGATTACTGATGCTCGTCCTGTTTCAGATCCTGTTCCAGCAGTTGTTGGTACGGCAATAATCGGCGCAATTTTGTCAGAGTTTGCTTTGGTCCAATTATCACCAACATCTTCAAAATCCCAAATAGGTAGGGTTTGACCTGACATAAATGCAATTGCTTTACCAACATCTAAGCCGCTACCCCCTCCAAAAGCTATTACTCCATCACAATTATTTTTATTATAAT
>CAJQRP010000038.1 GCA_905612365.1 uncultured Candidatus Pelagibacter sp.
TTATCCAGTTTCTGAGTTACATTGTTTGGTAATTCCAAAGCGTCATGTTAAGGATTATTTTGAATTAACTAATAACGAAGTCCTTGCCTGTAATGATTTAATAAAAAAGATTAAAGAAGAAATTTTATTGAAAGATCCATCTGTTATGGGCTTTAATATTGGATCAAATGCTGGAAAGATTGCCGGTCAATCAGTTTTGCATTGTCATATTCATTTAATTCCACGAAGAGTGGGTGATGTTGAAAATCCACAGGGCGGTGTAAGATCAGTTATCCCTTTAAAACAACACTATAAGCGTAAAGTATAAGTTGTATTTTTTAATGACAAATATAACACCTAATAACGGTTGATCTATCATTTTAACTATATTAAAAACTCAAAATTAAGATTCAACAAAATAGTAATAAAGGGTAATATTCTATATGATGTCAATTAGTCCATTTTCTGTATTAGCAGAATCAATTTCATCTTCTGTAATTCAAGGTTTTATTTTAGCAATGTTAGCTTTAATCGTTATTGGAACAGTTGTTCAAATGATACATCACAAAAATGTTACTTATTTTTTCAATAATGCCAAAAAAGCAAAATTAGCTGCTGAAAGAGAGCTTGGTATTGGAGAAAAAACATCAGTTATTTTAAAAACTGTAGTTCATGATATTGCAACTACTGCAGAGTTAGGTGCTGGTAAAAGAAGAGTTGCCCATGTTATGGGAATGTATGGAACTATTTTATTTTGGGTTGCATCAGTCGTATTAGTTTTTGGTTACACAGGAACAGGAATTGCTGCACCAGCAATTTGGCCTATAATTTGGCATGTTGGAGCAATAATGACTTGTGTTGGTGGATACTGGTTTTGGTTATTTTTAAGAGTGGATGTTTTAGCAGAAGCTCATCCATGGTACAGAATTATTAAAGCAGACTTATTTGTCCTTGCACTTTTAGCGTGCGCTACTACTGGGCTTGCTTGGTCTTATTTTCAATCATCAGGATCGACTGGATTAGGATATTTATTTTTAGTTTTATTTATTACTTCAAACATTGTTTTATTTGGAGGAGTTTATTGGTCAAAATTTGCGCACATGATTTACAAGCCTGGTGCAGCAATCCAAAAAAACTTAGCAGAAGCAGATGGATCAAGAGATAATCTTCCTCCATTAGCTGATGCACCAAAACAATTTGGATTAGGAATTAAAAGAGAACAACCAAAACACTATTAAAAAGAAAGAGGTAATATAATATGTCAACTTTTGTATATATGACGAGATGTGATGGATGTGGTCACTGTGTGGATATTTGTCCATCAGATATAATGCACATAGATGAAAATATTAGAAGAGCAGTTAACATAGAGCCAAATTTTTGTTGGGAATGTTATTCGTGTGTAAAAGCTTGTCCCAACCATGCAATTGATGTTCGTGGTTATGCAGACTTTGCTCCTATGGGTCACAGTGTTAGAGTTAGACGTGAAGAGGAAAAAGGAACTATCTCTTGGAAAATTAAATTTAGAAACGGAACAACTAAAGATTTTGTTTCTCCAATTACAACAAAACCATGGGGTAAATTTATTCCAAAGTTAGCTGAAGGTGAAAAGCCAGATGAAGCTGAGATTAATTCCCAAATGCTTTATACCGAACCTAATGGTTTAAATATTGATGGTAAGTTGCCATCTATTCCAAAAGATACATTTAAAAAAGGAGTTTACTACTAATGGCTAAGCATAAAACGCATTACGAAGATTGTGATGTTTTAGTTGTTGGCGGAGGAATGGCTGGGACTGGTGCTACTTTTGAAGCGAGACACTGGGGCAGAGACATGAAAATTATTTGTGTTGAAAAAGCTAACATCGATAGAAGTGGAGCGGTTGCTCAAGGACTGTACGCTATTAACTGTTACATGGGTATGCAATGGGGTGAAAACCAACCAGAAGATCATGTGAGATATGCTCGTAATGACCTAATGGGAATGGTTAGAGAAGATTTAGGTTATGACATGGCTCGTCACGTAGACTCAACAGTTCATATGTTTGATGAGTGGGGTCTACCAATGATGAAAAATGAAAAAACTGGTCGTTACCTTAGAGAAGGTAAGTGGCAGATCATGATTCATGGTGAAAGTTATAAACCTATTGTTGCAGAAGCTGCTAAAAAATCAGCTGATAAAATTTATAATAGAATAATGATTACTCATCTTTTAATGGATGAGGCTCAAGAAAATAGAGTAGGTGGAGCTGTTGGTTTTAATATGAGAACAGGAGATTACCATGTATTTAGATCAAAAACTGTAATTGTTGCAGCAGGTGGAGCATCACATATATTTAAGCCACGAGCAGTTGGTGAGGGAATGGGAAGAACCTGGTATGCACCTTGGAGTAATGGTTCTGCCTACGCATTACCTATTGCTGTTGGAGCTAAAATGACACAAATGGAAAATAGAATTGTGTTATGTAGATTTAAAGATGGATATGGTCCAGTTGGAGCATATTTCTTGCACCTTAAAACCTACACTCAAAATGCTAACGGAGAAAATTATGAAAAAAAGTGGTATGATCAAACTAAAGAATTAGTTGGTGAGTATATTGATCACCACCCAACTCCTACTTGTTTAAGAAACCACGCATTTATTCAAGAAACTATTGCAGGTGGTGGACCCATTCACATGGTAACTACTGAAGCATTCCAAGACCCACACTTAGAAACTGTTGGTTGGGAAAATTTCCTTGGTATGACTGTTGGTCAAGCGGTTGTTTGGGCTTCTCAAAATATTGATCCTAAATACACAAACCCTGAACTAACTACATCTGAGCCTTATGTTATGGGTTCTCATGCAACTTGTTCTGGAGCTTGGGTTAGTGGACCTGAAGATTTATCTCCACCAGAATATTTCTGGGGTTATAACAGAATGTTAACAATTGATGGTCTTTTTGGTGCAGGTGATACTGTAGGTGGAAGTGCTCATAAATTTTCGTCAGGATCATTTACTGAAGGTCGTTTAGCTGCAAAAGCTGCAGTTAAATATATTGAGGATAAAAAAGCAGAAGATATTAAAGTTACAGACAAACAGTGTGAAGACTTTAAAACTGCTATATTTAAACCTCTTGAGACTTATCAAGTTGCTCAAAATGAAATTACAGGTGGAACAGTTTCACCTAGTTACATTTCACCTATCCAAGGTCTTCAACGTCTACAAAGAATTATGGACGAGTATGTTGGTGGTATTGCAACCAACTACATGACAAATGGTAATATGCTTAAAAGAGCTTTGGAGCTTTTGGCCTGGTTAGAGGAAGATTTAGAAAAAGTTGGAGCAGAAGACTTACACCAACTTATGAGAGCATGGGAATTAAAGCACAGAGCTTTAACTTCTCAGTGTGTAACAGAACACACAATGTTCCGAGAAGAAACTCGTTGGCCAGGTTATTATTATAGAGGTGACCATATGAAACTAGATGATGACAATTGGCACTGCTTAACAGTTTCAAGACGTGATCCAAAAACCGGAAAATTTTCACTGGAAAAAGTGCCGGTTTACCATATAGTTGACGAGAACGAGAAGAGAAAAGCTTCTTAAAAAAATTAAACTTAAAATTATGAATTTTTTAGAGAAATCTGATGATGAGATTATAGCAATTGCTAATCCTATTTGGAACAATCTTGTTAAAACCTCAAATATGAAAGATTATGGTGGTTTTACTAAGGATTTTGGAACTCAAATGTTATTTGGAGCTAATGAAGTTGAGCTTGGAAAACAGTGGGCTAACAACAAGCTATTAACTAGTTTATCTGAGGATTATGAGGCATTTGGATGTCTTAGAAGAGGCTTGAACATCACTATATTATTCAAACAAAAGAGTAAAGAAATTGAGGGAGAATTTCTTGGGAGATTAGTTCTCGGAGTTGAGGGTGAGGATGTCAAAGTTTTTGGAGCAACCATCTACTAATAAAAAAAATCATTTTATATTAACTATTTATTTGACAAATAATTAACTGGGTGTATTGACGGTTGCAATGTCATTTTCCAACGTAAAAATAGTAAAAAATCTTTCAAATTTTAAAGTAACTTTCATAAAAACTGGGATCTTTGTTAGTCTAGCTGCTTATTGGGGTGTTATACTAGTTGGAACTTTTATCACATTTGGTTAAGTTGTTTTTTAACAACTGTTAATTTTTATGGATGTATTTTTACCAATAGCTCAAGTCTTTGTTAACCCTATTGAAATACTTTTATTGAGTGCAATCGTTGGAGTACTTTCAGGTTTATTTGGAGTAGGTGGTGGTTTTTTAATGACACCTTTCTTAATTTTTTTAGGCGTACCACCCGCATATGCTGTTGCAAATGAAGCTAACAATATTCTTGCAACATCAGTATCAGGATCAACAACTCATTATTTAAAAAATACTTTAGATTATAAAATGGGTCTTATGATTGTTATTGGTGGAACAGTTGGTACCGCATTAGGTATTTATACTTTTACATATTTTAAAGGCATAGGAAAAATTGATACAGTTATTTCTTTAGCTTACATGTATATACTTGCAATAATTGGTACGCTAATGTTAGTCGAAAGTCTTAGTGAAAT
>CAJQRP010000039.1 GCA_905612365.1 uncultured Candidatus Pelagibacter sp.
TATAACATATTCGTACTTCTCCCAAAAGCTAGCAGGCCACATAAAAGTTTTGTAATAAAAACCAGCAGGTAGAAGAGGGGATAAGAAATTATTTATACCTCCAATATCAAAGTGGACACTAGGCCAACAATTTTGGCTAGTTGCCTCAAGACCGTGATATATCTCAAGTTCTGTCGCTCTAACATTTGGTTCTGTTAGTGCTGTATTATTATTAACCTGTACAATTGCATTAGGTTCTTCAGAGCCAGAAGTCATTATTCCACGTGGTCTATGATATTTAAAGCTTCTCCCTACTAAATGAACATCATTAGCGAGTAATGCTGAAGCGAGAGTATCACCTTTGTATCCAAAATAAGCTTTCCCATTAAACTTAAAAGAAATTCTAGAAGTTTCGTCAATATACATGCTGGTTGTAACTCTTAGATTTTTCAGCATTAAATTATTTTACAGGAGGTTTTTCACCCATTTTATATACAGCTTTAATTGTATCGTTAGAAGTATCTCTAATCATGTTAAACCATTTTCTACAGCCATGAGCATGGTTCCATCTTTCAAACTGAATACCTTTAATATTTTTTCTCATAAACAAGTATTCTGCCCACTCATCATCGCTTAATTCTATTGGTTGTTTAGGTCTTTCAATATGAGCTTCACCACCAGCTTTAAATTCACTTTGTTCACGTTCACCACAAAAAGGACAGGTAATTAAAAACATTAGTGTGCTACCGCCGCTGCACCATGTTCATCAACAAGGTCTCCACTAATAAATCTATTTAAATTAAATGCTGCATTTAATTTATGTGGTTCATCATTTGCTATTGTATGTGCGAATAAATCACCTGATCCAGGTGTTGCTTTAAATCCCCCGGTTCCCCAACCACAATTAAAGTACAAACCCTTTATAGTCGTTTTACTAATAATAGGACTAGCGTCTGGGCAGATATCTACAATTCCACCCCATTGTCGAAGCATTCTCATTCTACTAAAAATTGGATAAAGTTCTAGGATTGCATTCAATGTACCCTCAACAATATCATGACTACCTTTTTGTGAGTATGAAATATAATCATCAGTACCAGCACCTATTACAAGCTCACCTTTGTCAGACTGACTAACGTAAGCATGAACAGCGTTAGACATTACTACCGTATCAATAATTGGTTTAACTGGCTCTGAAACTAGAGCTTGAAGAGGTTTACTTTCTAACGGTAACCTTAAACCTGCCATGTTTGCTAATACACTTGAGTGACCAGCAGCAACTACTCCAACTTTTTTAGTCTTTATAAAACCTCTTGTTGTTTCAATGCCCTCTACTTCATCACCACTTCTTTTAATTCCTTTAACTTCACAATTTTGAATTATATCTACTCCCATTTCATCTGCACCTCTAGCATATCCCCAGGCAACTGCATCATGTCTTGCAGTACCAGCTCTTCTTTGTAAAGTTCCACCCAGTACTGGATATCGAATATCCTGTGAGGTATTAATGATAGGACAAAATTTTTTAACTTCTTCTGTGCTTAAGTAAACCGCATCTATGCCATTTAATCTATTAGCATGTGTTCTTCTTTTTAAATCTCTAACGTCTTGTAAGTTATGTGCAAGATTCATTACACCTCTTTGACTAAACATTACATTATAATTAATTTCTTGAGATAAACCTTCCCACAATTTTAATGCATGATCATAAAGACCAGCGCTAGCATCCCATAAGTAATTTGATCTTATGATTGTAGTATTTCTTCCTGTGTTACCACCCCCAATCCAACCTTTCTCAACAACAGCAATATTTTTCATATTATGTTTTTTTGCTAAATAATACGCAGTTGCTAAACCATGACCACCACCACCAATAATAACTGCATCATACTCTTTTTTTGGAGTAGGGTCTTTCCAGGCTTTTTGCCAATTCTCGTGGTAAGAAAAAGCATTTTTGATTAAAGAGAATATTGAATACTTATTTTTCATAATATTAACCAAGAATTACTTTAAAAATATTGAATATTCAATACAATCGGTTATATCAATGTCGCAGTGGAAGCGTGGGTGAGTTGGCTTAAACCAGTAGTTTGCTAAATTGCCGTGGGGGTAACTCCACCGTGGGTTCGAATCCCACCGCTTCCGCCATTAAAATAAAGGCTGATCTTTAAAAAAATCTTTCATTTTAATAGGTTTTTTTTCTAGGATATATCTATAAACATTGTAATTTTCCATAACTCGCTGAACATAGTTACGAGTTTCTTTAAATGGAATTAATTCAACCCAGTCCACAAAATCAATTTGTTTTTTTTGAGGGTTTTTATTTATTTTTTTCCAATGCTTAACTCTTTTAGGACCAGCATTATATGCAGCGGTAGCAAAAGGGTAGGCACCATCGTATTGTAAAATTAAACCAGCTATATAATGAGAGCCTAGATTAATATTGTACTCAGGATCAGAAGTTAATCTTGATTTTGAATATGGAAGTTTTGCTTGTTTGGAAACTAGCTTAGCTGTGTAAGGCATTAATTGCATTAATCCCTGAGCACCAACATGACTGTTTGCTCTCATATCAAATTCACTTTCTTGACGAATAAGAGAAAGAATAAAAGCAGTTTCTGGTATTTTTCTTCCATTAACGTATCCAGGTGTACTTATTATTGGATAGTTAAAATTATTGTGAAATCTTTTTTGATAAGATGCAATCTTTGAAACTTGTATTGCAAAATCATATCTTGATATATTAGTTGCAAGTTCGGCTGCTAAAATTTCACTTCCACCTTTAATATTATCATTAGCTAGGTGTCTTAATATATTTTTTGTATACCTATCCTTATTTAGCTCATCTAAAAGATGAACAATTTTTACTAATTCTTTTTTATAAAAATATTTTCTATAAGCATCAGGCACAATAGCTTGCTCATCTAACTCAAATGTTTCATTGGGTTTAATTCTTAGAAATGCTAGTTGACCATAATATGTTGATAAATATTTGGTTGCTTCTTCATACCATTGTTTAGACTGTTCTTTATCACCAATTTTTTCATAAGACCTTCCAAGCCAATAAGCGCCACGAGACAAACTAATAGGGTAACTAACATTTTGATAAAAATTATTAAAATGATCTATTGCTAAAATAGGATCATCTAAAAAGCTTAATGCAATCCAACCACTCATCCATTCAGCGTCTGCATATTCTGGGCCTATGTCTAAAGAATGTTTGCTCGCAACTTTATAAGCTGACTCATATTTCTTCTTATAAATAAGAGCTCGTGTCATTATTGCTCTTTCTTTCCACCATTTGTCTGGCCTAACTAAATAATCTTTATTGTTTGGAACTTTAAATATAATTTCCAAGGAGTCATCGACTCTTCCTCTTTTTCTTCTCCATTTAAGTCGGTCATAATTTAGTCCAGCATCATTTTTAAGTTTTGTTGGAACATTTTTGATTGCATTATCAACACCATAAGACTTACTCATTAAAATTTGTCTAGCCGTATAAAGTAATTCATAGTCCTTAGGTAAATATCTTAACATTCTTTTTAAATCCCAAAATTTACCTTCCCAAGCTAAATAATCTGCACGTTTAATATAATCATTTGCATCTAAATATTTTTTATATTTTTTCCTAAAAAATTTCATATTAGACCTATTTAGATCTGCAGTTATCCAACCATCTTTAATTAGAGAGGTACCCTTGGTGATATCACCTGTTAATATAAAGCTTTCTCCAAGTATTAGTTTTCCATAACCACTTAATGGTTCCTCGGAATTAAACCAACCTATGATCTTATTTGGTGAGATCTTATTTGTTGAAAGTTTGTGTTCAGCTAAATACCGAATTCTACTTATTCTTGGGTAGTTTTCATTATTTTTTATAAATGTTAAATAGTCATAAAAACTTGCTTGGTTGCCTGTAGTTAACAAATGTCTCCATTGAATAAAATTATATATGGATTTGTCCTTAGCTTTTTTAGACTGCGATAGTGCTGTTGACCACTGACTTTTTTGCATTGCTGCAATAGATTTTTTTGCAATTCCATAATCTTTTTGACTGTAGTATTTTGACTTACTCTTGACTACTGGTTTGCTCTTTTTAACAACTAAAGGTTTACTTTTAGGAATAAGAAAATTAATTTTTTTTAGATCTTTTTTGACTATTGTAGTTTTAGGTTCCTCTTTTTTTTTGGATGGTTTAGGTTTGGGTTTAAGTATACCCTGTGATATCTTTGCACTCTGAGCCTCTTCATTTAAAAAAGGTTTTTTTAAAGGAATTATTGATATTTCAGCAGCAAATACATTTCCTATTATTATCGAACTTAATAATAGTGATTTTATAAAAAAAAATATCTTTCTGGACATAAATTTACTAAATGAATCTTTAAACTATGTTATAAGTATTTATGCTCAAAGGATCAAATGTTGCTTTAATAACCCCGTTCAAGAATAATGAGCTTGATGTGGAAGCTTATATTAAGCTTATTCATTTTCAAATATCAAATGGTACTAACGGTTTGGTGCCTGCTGGAACCACAGGTGAATCGCCAACATTAAGCCACGATGAACATCAAAAAGTAATAGATTTATGCGTTAAAGAAAGTGATGGAAAAACTATAGTTATTGCTGGTACTGGTTCTAATTCGACTAAAGAAGCAATTTCTCTGACAACACACGCTGAAAAAGCAGGTGCGGATGCAGCTCTAATAGTAACTCCATATTATAACAAGCCAACTCAAGAAGGATTATATCAGCATTATAAAGCAATAAACGACAAATGCGGGATACCAATTATAATTTACAATATTCCTGGAAGATCTGTAATTGATATGACTGTTGATACAATGGCTAGGTTATTTGAACTGAAAAATATTGTTGGTGTTAAAGATGCTACTGGTGATTTAGATAGAGTTAATCAACAAAAAGATAAAATGGGAACTGATTTTGTTCAGCTGACAGGTAATGACGATAACGCTTTAGAATTTAATAACAGAGGTGGTATTGGATCTATAAGTGTAACTGCAAATATTGCTCCTAAGTTATGTTCTGATTTTCAGAAAGCCTCAAAAACAGAAAATGATGAGAGCAAGTTTGAAGCAATCAGACTAGATAAAATTTTACAACCCGTTCATAACTCCATGTTTGTAGAAAGTAATCCAAGCCCTGTTAAGTATGCCGCAAAACTTTTGGGTCTTTGCGATGACGATGTTAGATTACCTTTGGTCAAGGTTACAGACCCAACCAAGGATATTGTTAAAAAAGCTTTAGTATCAGCAAATCTACTCTAATGAACAAGAAAGCCAATTCTGGTTTAAAAATTATTTGCTTAAATAGAAAAGCAAGTTTTAACTTTTTTTTTGAAGACTTAATTGAAGCAGGAATAGTTCTTAAAGGATCAGAAATTAAATCCATTAGAGAGGGAAAAGTGAATATTGCAGACTCTTACGCAGTAGAGAAAGAAGGTGAAATAGTTCTAATTAATTCTCATATTGCAGCTTTTAAACAAGCCAGTTATTCAAATCATAACCCCACTGATGAACGAAAGTTGTTGTTAAATAAAAAAGAAATTAACAAATTAATTGGTAAAATGCAGAGAGATGGTTTTACTCTTGTTCCAACAAAGATGTATTTTAAAAAGGGAAAAGCTAAAATAGAAATAGCAGTAGCAAAAGGTAAAAAACAATTTGATAAAAGAGCTACTAAAAAAAATAGAGATTGGAATCGTGAAAAAGCAAGACACATTAGAAAATCAAGTTAAACAATCATATTTAGCAATAGGATCAAATTTAGGTAACAAAATTACCAATATTAATATGGCTATGTCTGAATTAGAAAAAAATAAAATTAAGATAACAAAAGTATCATCTCATTATTCATCAAAATCTTGGCCAAACATTTTAATGCCAAATTTTATAAATATTGTTATAAAAATTGAGACAACCTTAGAACCGTTAGAACTTTTAAAAATTTGTAACTTTATTGAATTAAAATTAGGCAGGGTTAGATCAAAAAAAAATGATCCACGAACATGTGATATTGATATAATTGATTATGATAAAAAAATTTTGAGTATAAACAGCAATAAACTAACAACACCTCATCCAAAGATGACTAAGAGAAACTTTGTTTTGTTGCCATTATTTGAAATAGATAGGGGTTGGAAACATCCAGAATCTAAGATTAATATAGTTAATTTAATTAATTCTTTACCAATTAAAGATTTAAGATCTATCAAACAAATATAAATTGATGTTATAGTTAAAAATGATTAATTCAGAAGAGTTAATAAATAAAGTCAAAGCTTATAATAAGTTTTTAAATCCAGAAAAATTAAATAAAGCCTATAATTTTGCTGTTAAAGCACATGAAAATCAAAAACGTGATTCTGGCGACCCATATTCAATTCACCCTATTGCTGTAGCTAATATATTAACAGAACTAAAGTTAGATAGTGCAACTATAGCAACAGGACTGCTTCACGATACTATTGAAGATACACATGCTACTTACGAAACTATAAAAAATGAGTTTGGACAAGAGGTTGCCGATTTAGTTGATGGTGTAACAAAAATATCAGTCTTTGAAAATCAAGCCACATCAACATCAAAAGCAGAAAATTTTAGAAAATTAATCATAGCAACCTCAAAAGATATTAGAGTTCTACTTGTTAAAATCGCTGATCGATTACACAACATGAGGACCATTGATGCAATTTCAAAAATTGAAAAAAAAGAACGTATCGCTAAAGAAACTATGGAAATTTATGCACCATTAGCAGACAGAATGGGGATGCATAGAATTAGGGATGAACTAGAAGATTTATCTTTTAAAGTTCTAAATAACAATGCAAGAGAACTTATAAAAAAAAGATTGGATGAAATTAAAGATAATAAAGTAAATAGCTTTAATTCAATTTCATTGCAATTCAGTGGATTGTTAAATGAACACAAAATAAATGCTGAAATTATCGGCAGAGAAAAAACTCCTTTTTCTATTTGGAGAAAAGTTCAAAAAAAAAGAATATCACTAGAGCAAATTTCAGATATCATTGGATTTAGAATAATACTTGATAACATTGAAGACTGCTATAAAGCTCTTGGTATATTTCACAAAGAGTGGAATTGTATACCTGGAAAATTTAAAGATTATATTTCATCGCCTAAGATTAATAAATATCAATCATTACACACTTCAATTATAGGACCCAATAGAAGACCAATTGAAATACAGCTTAGAACATTGCAAATGCACGAGTATGCAGAAAGAGGCATAGCATCACATTGGAAATATAAATCTTCTGAAAAATTTAATTCATTAACGTGGAAAGAATATGATTGGCTTGCCGATTTAGTTGAGATTATTGATAAGAATGAAAACCCAGAACACTCTTATGAATATACCAAGCTACAAATGTTTCAGGAAAACGTTTTTTGTTTTACCCCAAAAGGATCTGTAATTAAATTACCAAAGGACGCGACACCAATCGACTTTGCTTATGCTGTGCATACCAAAATAGGTAATAGTACTATAGCTTGCAAGATTAATGGTAACGATAGTGAGTTACAAAGTATACTTTATAATGGAGATGTTGTGGATATTATCACCTCTAAAAATAAATCACCTTCATTGCACTGGATACCTGTTACAAAAACTGGAAAAGCAAGATCAGCAATTAGAAAGTATTGGTATAAAAAAGGAGAAGAGAAGGCTCAAAGAATTAAAAAATACAATACTACGCTATGGATTTCTTTGCCTGATAAACCAGGGAAACTAGGAGAGATAACAACTTTACTTGGTAGCCATAGTTTAAACATCTCGAGTGTTGAAATGAAAGAAAAGTCTAAAGAATATATTAATTTTAAATTCAATCTAATTATAAAAGACTTGAAGAACTTTACAAATTTTATCAGTGAGTTAAAACAAAAGGAAATTAAATTTAAAATCATTAGACATGAGGATAACTGGTTAAAGGAACGTAATGCTTTCACACGAAAAATCTTTAAATATTTTAAAAAAAACTAACGCACTATTAGAAGGTCATTTTGTTCTTTCGTCAGGTTTACATTCACCTAAGTATATCCAGTGTGCTAAACTTTTAAGCTTTCCACATTTGGCCAAAGATATTTGTAATTCGTTAGCAAAAAAAATTAAAAAAAAATTTAAATCTATAGATTTGATTTTAGCCCCTGCAATGGGGGGTGTTATTATTGGTTATGAAATTGGTAAACTTCTAAAAAAAGAGACTATATTTTGTGAAAGAGTTAATGGTAAATTTGCTTTAAGACGTGGGTTCCATATAAAAAAAGGATCAAAAGTTTTAATAATTGAAGATGTTATAACAACTGGTAAATCTAGCTTAGAGTGCGTTAGGTTGATTACAAAGCCGGGTGCAAAACTTATCGGTTTTGCCTCGATTATCGATAGATCAACAAAGAACTCACTAAAGATAAAAAAGAATATTATCTCACACATGAAGATAGACGTTCCAACATTTAAGAAAAATAACCTTCCAGAAAGTCTTAAAAATATTCCAATTACAGTTCCCGGAAGTAGATTTATTAAATGAAAAGACTAGGAGTTAATATTGATCATGTTGCTACAATAAGAAATGCAAGAGGAACGTTCCATCCAGATCCATTAACTATTGCTAAACATGTAACTAAATGTGGTGCTCATTCAGTAACTATACATTTAAGAGAAGACAGAAGGCATATCAAAGATGCTGATGTTATTAAAATTTGTAAAAATAAAAAAATAATTACTAATTTAGAAATCTCACTTAACAAAAAAATAATAAATATAGCATTAAAAAATAAACCTAATTTTATTTGTATAGTTCCAGAAAAAAGAATGGAAGTAACAACAGAGGGTGGATTAAACCTAATAAAAAATAAAAAAAAAATAAAAGAAATAATATCAATATTTAATAAGAAAAATATTAGAACAAGTTTATTTGTTGACCCAACCTTAAAAGATATAAAAATTGCAAAAGAATTAAATGCTACTTGTGTTGAGTTGCATACGGGAAAAATTTCTAATTTAGTAAAAGAAAATAAAAATTATAAAAATGAATATTCAAAAATTAAGAAATGTTCAGAACTTGGTGTTCAGCTTGGAATTGAGGTTCACGCTGGTCATGGTCTTGACTATAAAACTACATCTATATTAAGTAAAATTAAAGAAATTACAGAATTTAATATTGGTCATTTTATAATCGGTGAGTCACTCACTCATGGTTTAAAAAATACTATCAAGGCATTTAAAAAAATAATCAATAAATAGTTATGAAAATTCTTGGTATAGGTGTTGATATAGTAGAAAATATTAGAATACATAAATCTTTAAAAAACATTAGTTTTATTAAAAGAGTTTTTTCTAGCTCAGAAATATTGTTAGCTAAAAAAATAACTAATAAAAAATCTTATTATTCTAAAAGATTTGCCGCTAAAGAAGCATTTTCTAAAGCAATTGGGACAGGTTTTAGAGATAATTTGAATTTTAAAGATATAACTATAATTAACGATAAATTAGGTAAACCCTCATTTGTAGTCTCCGACAAAATTAAAAAAATTATTAAAAAGCAATTTAAGATATCATCTTTTGATTTCTTTCTGTCAATTTCAGATGAAAAAAAATATTCTATAGCATACGTAATTTTACAAAAAAAATGATAACTAAAAATATTATAATTGATAATGTTAAAACAATTTTTTATGCTTTAGTAATAGCTCTTGTTATCAGATCTATTTTTATTCAACCCTTCTATATTCCCTCGTCATCAATGGAACCAACACTTTTAATTGGTGATAGATTGTTTGTTACGAAGTATTCTTATGGTTACAGTAAACACTCCTTACCTTTTAGCCCACCAATAATAAATGGAAGATTATTTTCTAAGAAACCTAAGGTCGGTGATGTTATTGTTTTTAAAACACCAGCTGATAATAGGACAGATTATATTAAAAGATTAATTGGTCTACCAGGTGATAATATTCAATTCATTAACGGTGATCTATTTGTAAACGATAATCAAATATTCAAATCTAGAATTTCCCAAAATGATAAAATTTATTGTGGAAAACAAACTATAGACGTTAATACATTTGAGGAAAAACTCCCAAATGGCAAAACATATAATAGCGTATATTTAAAAAGTTATAGTTTTCAAAATTCTGATAATTTTATTATTCCTTCTCAACACTACTTTTTTTTAGGAGACAACAGAGACTGTTCTAAAGATAGTAGATACCTGACTAGTGTCGGATATGTCCATGAAGATAATTTAGTTGGTAAAGCTCAATTTATATTTTTTTCATCTGATTTCAGAATTGCTAATATTTTTTCTTTTTGGAAGTGGCACAAAACAATTAGATTTGACAGGTTTTTTAAGAAAATTATTTAATGAAAATTAATCCCACAACATTAGAAAAGAAATTAAAATTAAAGTTTTCAGATCAAAAAATTTTTATTAAAAGCCTAACACACAAAAGTTTTGACTCAATAAACAATAATGAAAAAATTGAATTTTTAGGAGATAGAGTCTTAGGTCTAATTATTGCAAAAAAATTACTAGAACTTTATCCTGAAGAGAGAGAAGGGGTATTAGATAAAAAATTTGCTTCATTAGTAAATAAAAAAAAATGTCTAGAAATTGCTAAAAAAATTGAATTAGAAAAATATATTTTGGTTTTAAATCCTAAAAATAAAAAAATTGAAATTGAAGATAAAATAGTAGCAGACTGCTTGGAGGCTATAATTGGAGCGATTTATCTTGATAAAGGTTTAAATTTCACTGAAAAATTTATTCTCAATTTATGGAGTGAGCATATTACAGCGAGCATTGTAACTCAAATTGATGCAAAGACAAAACTCCAAGAATATTCGCTTAAAATTTTTAAAGTTTTACCTATTTATAAGTTAATATCTAATACTGGGCCTCGACATAAGCCACTCTTTAAAGTTGCTGTTAAATTAAAGAATACTAAATTTTTCACAGCAGAGGGAGCTTCTAAAAAAGATGCAGAACAGAATGCTGCATCTTTATGCCTTGTGGATGTTTTGAAAAAATGAATTGGGATGATAGCGCCTATCTAGTTTCTAAAAATAGATACAGTGAAAATTCAATAATTGCTGAAGTTTTTACAGAAAACCATGGAAAAATTTCAGGGATAATTTTTGGTGGCACATCAAAGAAGATCAAAAATTATTTACAAATTGGTAATAAAATTTATGTAAACTATAATTCTAAAAGTGTTACTAGAATTGGTTATTTCAAAATAGAAATTTTAAAAGCTTTAACTCCACTCTATTTTGACGAAAATCAAAAACTATCCTGTATTACCTCAGCTATGCATCTTATAAAGCTTCTTACGGCTGAAGCTCAATCTAATAAAGAAATTTTTAAATTAATTGATAAATTTTTTGAAATATTAACTTCTGATAACTGGATACAAAAATATATTTTCTGGGAGTTGGAACTGTTAAAATTATTGGGATATGATTTAGAACTAAAAAATATGGTTGAAAAAGAGATTATTAACAATGAAACTAATTATTACGTTAAATCTTCGACAGAGAAAAAAAACATTCCAAATTTTTTAATAGATGAAAATAATCTTGATGTTAATTTAAAAAATTTACTCAAAGGTCTAAAACTTGTTAGTGATTACCTTGAAAAAAGCATTCTAAAACCAAATAATTTAAACCTTCCAACTTCCAGAACTCATTTTATTAATCTTTTAAAATAATTATTTGATTAAATCGTTAATTCTATCTGCGTAATAGCTTACTATAGCGTTTGCTCCGGCTCTTTTAAAAGAAATCAAACTCTCTAACACAGATCCTTTATCTATTAGACCTTTTTTAATACTATTACTTAATAGTGAGTATTCACCTGAGACTTGATAGGCCAGAACAGGAATCTTAAAATTATCTTTAACAGTTTTAATTATGTCTAGATAAGGCATACCAGGTTTAACCATAACCATGTCAGCTCCTTCTTTAATATCTAGAGCCACCTCTCTTATTGCCTCATCACTGTTTCTAAAGTCCATTTGGTAATTTTTCTTATCACCCTTTATTAAACCTTTTGAACCAACTGCATCTCTGAACGGTCCGTAAAAGCTTGAAGCATATTTAGCTGCATAAGAAAGTATTTGAACCATTTCGTGACCTTCTTTATCTAAAGCCTTTCTTATTTTACCAATTCTTCCATCCATCATGTCTGATGGAGCCAAAACATCACAACCAATTTCTGCTTGTAACAATGATTGGTTTATCAAGACTTCAATAGTTTCATCATTTAATACGTAGCCTGATTTTATTAAACCATCATGACCATGAGAAGTGTAGGGATCCAGTGCTACATCACACATAATACCAATTTCATTTTTATATCTTTTTTTAATATATCGAACAGCTTTACAAACAAGATTGTCCTCATTTAAAGCTTCAGTTCCAATATCATTTTTTTTTGTCTTATTTGTATAGGGGAACAATGCAACCATAGGTATCTTATTTTTGATTGCTCTATCAACTATGATTCCTATTTTATCAATTGTATATCTATAAACATCAGGCATTGTTTTAATGGATTGTTTTATATTTTTTCCATCAATCAAGAATATGGGTAATATAAAATCGCTAGATGAAAGGCTATTCTCTTGAATTAATCTTCTAGACCAGTCATTTTTACGACTACGTCTAAGTCTCAAATTTGGGTAATTTCCTGTAATCATGTTTAAATCTACTTTTAAAATGCGACAAATGTATTATACAAATATATATTAAAAAGGGTAAAAAACAATCAACATGAACGTAGATAACAAAAATATTGTAAACTTAGATCTAAAAAAAGAAGAAAAAATTTTAGATTTTAGTGATTTTCAAAAACAAAATATCAAATTTGATATTAATAAATTACAGGAAGCCTACAATCAGATTGTTCAAACTAAAAAATTTGATGATGGTGGAGGAATTGCTCACTTTGGAGCTATTTCTCTAACACAAATTCCTGGTGACCCGGACTCTGTAAAAGGAAGTAAAGCCAGAGGTGTTTATTGGACAAAACCAGATAAATCAGGCAAAGAAGTTTCAAGAGATGTTCCAATTGATGAAGCTGCTTATTCAGAGTTTATACCTGACTATGAAAACACCTACTTTAAAGAAGTATTTGATGTGCTTTCTTCAAAATATAAATTAGGTAGAATTAGGATTTTATTAAAGGAGCCAAGATCAACATTGAGTTGGCATAGAGATCCAGAACCAAGATTGCATATACCCCTAATTTCAAATCCAGGCTGCCTAATGGTTATAGACAATGTTGCAAAACATATGCCTGCAGATGGATCGGTGTGGGTTACTAACAATACAAAATATCATAATGCTTTTAATGGTGGAGAAGAAAATAGAGTTCATCTAGTAGCATGTGTTTTAGATTATAAGTTTAATTAGATTGAAAAAAATATTTTTATCATCAGATCATGCTGGTTATAAGTTAAAGGAGTTAATTAAACTTCATTTAGATAAAAAAAAAATTAATTATACAGACTTAGGCCCATACAATAGTGATAGAGTTGATTATCCTGATTATGCTCATAAAGTTGCAAAAAAAGTTAAAACCAATAACAATCATACTGGTATATTAGTTTGTGGCTCTGGGATGGGAATGAATATTGCTGCAAATAGACATAAAAATATACGTGCAGCTCAATGTTTTAATTTAAAATCTACTAAATTATCAAGATTGCATAATGATGCAAATGTTATTACATTGGGATCCAGACTGCTTACTAAAAAAAATGCTTTAAGTTGTGTTAGTGTTTTTTTAAATACAAAGTTTGAAGGTGGAAGACACGCAAAAAGAATTAAGAAAATTTAATTATGTCTAGTGAAAAAAACTATTTAAACGAGAACTATAAAAGCTTTTTTGAAGATAGCTTATCTGTAACCGATCCAGAGTTACATAAAGCAATAAGTGATGAATTAAAAAGACAACAACAACATATAGAATTAATTGCTTCTGAGAATATTGTTTCACAAGCCGTTCTAGAGGCGCAAGGTTCTGTTTTAACAAATAAATATGCAGAAGGATATCCTGGAAAAAGATACTACAATGGATGTGAACATGTTGATGTTGCTGAAAACTTAGCCATTGAAAGATTAAAAAAATTATTTGATTGTAAATTTGCAAACGCTCAACCACATTCTGGAGCTCAAGCGAATGGAGCTGTATTTTTAGCACTATTAAATCCTGGTGATACTTTTATGGGGATGAGCTTAAATTCTGGTGGTCATATTACGCATGGATTAAAAATTTCAATGTCAGGTAAATGGTTCAATCCAATAGGGTATGATGTTGATAAAGAATCGGAACTTATCGATTATGATAACGTTGAAAAACTTGCATTAGAACACAAACCAAAACTTATAATTTGTGGTGGGAGTGCATACTCTAGAGTAATTGATTTTAAAAGATTTAGAGAGATTGCCGATAAAGTAGGAGCATATCTTATGGTAGATATGGCTCACTTTTCTGGCTTAGTTGCTGGTAAAGGTTACCCAAATCCATGTGAACATGCACACGTAGTAACCTCAACAACTCATAAAGTATTTAGAAGTGCAAGAGGTGGAATTATTTTAACTAATCACGAAGATCTTGCAAAAAAATTTAACACAGCTGTATTCCCTGGTTATCAAGGTGGACCATTAATGCATGTCATCGCTGCAAAGGCAGCTGGTTTCCTAGAAGCATTAAGACCTGATTTTAAAGATTATATCAAATCAGTTTTAGCTAACGCTAAAATTTTATCAGAAACACTTAAAAACAAAGGATTTAAGATTTATTCTGGTGGAACAGACACACACTTAATGTTGGTTGATCTTAGACCTTTCAATGTTAAAGGTAATGTAGCAGCCGAAAGTCTTTCAAGAGCCTATATTACCTGTAATAAGAATGGAATACCTTTCGATTCAGAAAAGCCAATGATTACATCTGGTATAAGATTGGGTACTCAAGCAGCAACTACCAGAGGTTTTGGATTAAAAGAATTTGAAAAAGTAGGAGAATTAATAACCAAAGTTGTAAAAGGTTTATCTGAGAACCCTGAAGATAATAGTAAGATTGAAGAAGAAGTTAGAAATGAAGTTGTAGAGCTTACCTCTCACTTCCCAATATATAAAAATTTAAAATAATGATTTGTTCAATTTGTAAAAAAGGTGAAACATCAGTTGTCGATTCTAGACCTACAGAAGATGGAACTGCAATAAGAAGAAGAAGATTGTGTGTATGTGGTGCAAGGTTTACTACTTTTGAAAGAGTTCAATTTAGGGAAATAATGGTTATCAAAAAAAATGGTAGAAAATCATCATTTGACAGAGATAAACTATCTAAATCTATTTATATAGCACTCAAGAAGAGACCAATAGATACCGAAACGGCAGAAAAATTTATTAGTCGAACTTCAAGAGCATTAGAAGAGCTCGGTCAAAGTGAAATTTCATCAAATACAATTGGCACATTGGTTATGGAAGGTCTGAAAGATCTTGATCCTGTTGCCTATGTTAGATTTGCCTCTGTTTATAGAAACTTTAGAGAAGAAAAAGACTTTGTGCAATTCGTGGACAAATTAGATGTCTACAAGAAAAGATAAATTCTCAAAAAAAGATAAAAAATACATGAGTCTTGCTTTAAGTTTAGCAAATGCTCGTCATGGTCTTACTGGTGAAAATCCATCGGTAGGTTGTGTAATTGTTAAAAATGATGAAATAATTTCTATTGGACAAACAGGTTACAATGGCACGCCCCATGCTGAATTTAATGCTATTAAAAATTTAAATGAAAATCTAGAAGGTGCAAAAATGTATGTAACCCTCGAACCTTGTAGTCATTATGGAAAAACTCCTCCGTGCACAAATATCATAATTAAAAGTAGAATTAAAGAAGTTGTGTATGCGGTAGAAGATATTGATAAAAAAGTTAAAGGTAAAACTTTAAAGATTCTTCAATCCAAAAATATTTTAGTAAAAAAAAATTTACTTAAAAATGAAGTTAATAACTTTTATATACCTTATTTTTTTAATAGAAAAAATAATCTTCCTTACGTTACTGGTAAAATTGCAATTTCTAAAAATAATTTAATATATAGCAAAGGGACAAAAAGAATTACTGATATTCACTCTGATAAATTGACACATTTTTTAAGATATAAAAATGATTCTTTAATGATTTCATATAAAACTTTGAATCAAGATAATCCCAAGTTAGATTGTAGACTTAAAGGTCTGAATAAATTTTCACCAAAAAGAATTATTTTAGATAATAATTTGGAAACAAATATAAACTCTCATATTTTTAGAACTGCTAATAAGACTAATACCATCACTTTTTATAATAATGTTAATAAAAAAAAAATTACTTTATTTAAAAAAAAAGGCATCCAATTAATTAAGTCAAATTTAATTAAAAATAGTTATTTTGATTTGAAACTTGTTCTTAAGAAACTTTATAAAATCGGAATTAGAAATATTTTAGTTGAAGGCGGTGATGATTTATCTTCTAGCTTTTTAAAAAATAAATTATTTAATGAATTTTACCTATTTAAAAGTCAAAAAAATTTATCAAAATTAGTTGCTTATAAAGATTTTAATTGCTTTAAGTATTTGTCACAAAACTATAAAAATAAAAAAAAAATTAATACATCATTAGGAAAAGATTCAATCACACTTTATAAGAGATAATATGTTTAATGGAATAATATTTAATCAAGGAGTTATTAAAAAGATTACTAAAAGAGATAAGGGTATTAATATCTTTATAAATTCAATTTTAAAACTGACTAAAAAAGATATTGGTGTTTCTGTTGCTTGTGATGGAGTTTGTCTAACACTAATATCAATTAAAAATAGATTAATGGAATTCTATTTATCTGACGAAACAATACAGAGATCAAAGTTTAAATTTTTAAAAATTAAAGATAATATTAACCTAGAACTGCCATTAAAATATGGTCAAAAAATATCTGGTCATATATGTCAAGGCCATGTTGATACGGTTGGTAAAATATCAAATATTAAAAAAATTGATAAATCTTATTTGTTTGATTTTGAAATAATAAAAAAAGAAAGAAAAAACCTAATAGAAAAAGCTTCTATTTGTATTAATGGAATTTCTCTAACAATTTCTAAAGTAACCCAAAAAGGTTTTCAAGTTTGGGTTATTCCACACACTTTTAAACTTACCAATTTATCTTCATTAAAAAAGAGCAGCCTAGTTAATATAGAGATAGATATCTTATCTAAATACGTTAAAAATTATTTTAATGAAAAAAAATAATTATGCATCAATTGAAAGTATAATTAATATCGCAAAGAAGGGTGGTATGTTTATCTTAGTTGATGATGAGAAAAGAGAAAATGAAGGTGACTTAATAATATCAACCTCTGATTCAAGTGCTAAAAATATAAATTTCATGGCTAAATATGGCCGTGGATTAATTTGTCTTGCATTAGATAGCATCCAGGCAAAAAGATTAAATTTATCTTTAATGTCACCAATTAATCAATCAAGAAATAAAACAGCTTTCACAATTTCTATAGAAGCAAAAAAAGGAATAACAACTGGGATTTCAGCAAAAGATAGAGCTAAGACAATTAAAATTGCCTCAAAGAAAAATGTAAATAAAAAAGATATTGTTTCGCCTGGTCATATTTTTCCAATTATTGCAAAAGATGGAGGTGTTCTAGTAAGAGCTGGTCACACAGAAGCTTCTGTCGATATTTCAAAACTTGCTAAAAAAAATAACTCTGCAGTCATTTGTGAAATAATGAATGAAGATGGAACCATGGCTAAAGGTCAAGATTTATTTAATTTTGCAAAAAAACATAATTTAAAGATTGGTAAGATTGAAGATCTTATTGCTTATCGTTTAAAAAAAGAAAAATTAATTAAACTTAAAAAACAATCTGATATTGAGGTTAAAAATCAGAAATATAAAATTAGAATTTATGAAAATCTTTTAGATGGATCTGAGCACTTTGCTCTAGTTAAAGGAAATATTAAAAAAGGGATAGTACCAAGGGTTAGAGTAATTTCATCTAATGTAGTTCAAAATTATTTAATCAATCAGCAATTACCAAATTCATTTGATAAAACTTTAAACTATTTTAAGAAATTTAATAACTGTGTTTTAGTTTTTATAAAAGATACAAACTTAAAATCTGTTACACAAACACTTAAGGATTATAAGAACAAAGATTTCTATAAAAAGGGAAATGATAAACTTATAAGAAATTATGGTATTGGGGCTCAAATAATTAAAGATTTAAAGATCAAAAATATGATATTAATTACTAAATCTCTCAAAAAAGTTATTGGTTTAGAGGGTTATGATATAAAGATTAACAAGCAGGAAATCATTTAATGAAAAAAAAATATTTAATAGTTATTGCTGATTATTATAAAAATATATCCAAAGGTTTGCTTAATAGTGCAAAGGAGATATTGCCTAAATCTAGTTTAATAAAAATTATTAATGTTCCAGGTGTTTTTGAAATACCGGTTACAATTTCAAAGAATATTAAGAAGTATGATGCTTTTTTAGCTCTTGGTTGTGTTATCAAAGGCCAAACACCACATTTTGACTTTATTTCTCATACTTCAACTGAAGCGATAATGAAACTATCTATAGAAAATAAAAAACCTATTGGTAACGGAATTATTACCTGTCTAAATATGCGTCAAGCTATAGCTAGGAAAAAAAAGGGGAGAGAGGCGGCTCAAGCTGTTATATCTGTCTTGACTCAATAAATATGAGAACTCCGTACAATCCCAATCAAAGTCCAAGAGTAATAATTATACAAAAATTATATGGTAATTTTTTTAATGATGACACAGATTTAACTTTTCCCAAACATAGATTTAAAAAGTTCATTAAAGATGTTGTTTTAGGAACTATTGAGAGAGATGAAGTTATTAA
>CAJQRP010000040.1 GCA_905612365.1 uncultured Candidatus Pelagibacter sp.
TACTAAAAATATTATTGATTCAATGGCTATATTAATTAATAAAAAATTAGATTTATTCTCAAGCACTGTAAATAACAAGTAATGAGTTTTAAGTGTGGAATTGTTGGCTTACCTAATGTTGGTAAATCTACATTATTTAATGCACTTACAAATTCTAGCAAAGCACAAGCTGCTAATTTCCCTTTTTGTACGATAGAGCCAAATGTTGGTTTAGTTCCTGTACCAGATGAAAGACTAGATAAATTGGTAGAAATATCAAAATCAAAAAAAAAAATTAATACCACTATTGAGTTTGTGGATATAGCCGGACTAGTAGAGGGCGCATCTAAAGGTGAAGGCTTGGGAAATAAATTCTTATCCCATATAAGAGAAGTCGATGCAGTCATTCATATGATCAGATGTTTTGACTCTGATGACATTCAAAATGTAAACCCAACTGTTGATCCAATTAGGGATTTAGAAATTATTGAAACAGAAATGATGTTAGCAGACCTTGAATCAATACAAAAAAGATTGGAAAAAAATAATAAGAAAAATGTAGATGAGGAGCAATTAAAAATATTAGAAATTGCTTCTGACTGCATAAATAATTCTAAAGATATTCAAATACTTTACGAACAATTTGACAAAAAATTAATAAACCAAAGTGGTTTATTGTCTTTAAAACCTAAAATTTTTGTATGTAACGTTGATGAAGCAAGTGTTCAAAGTGGAAATAAATACACACAAGCTTTTATTGATAAATTTGGGGAAAAAAATACCTTAATAGTTTCGGCTGATATTGAGAACCAAATAAATCAATTAGAAAATGAAGAAAAAGAAAATTATATGGAGATGATTGGATTAAAAAGAACTGGTTTAAATATGTTAATTCAAAAGGGTTATAATATTTTAGAGCTAGACACTTACTTTACATCTGGACCTGAAGAAACTAGAGCCTGGACTATTCAAAAAAATTGCACCGCACCAAAAGCGGCTGGTGAAATACATACTGATTTTGAAAAAGGTTTTATTAGAGCTGAAACGATTGCATATGAAGATTTCATAGCAAATCAAGGTTGGGTGAATTCTAAAACTAATGGAAAAATGAGACTTGAAGGGAAAGATTATATTGTCAAAGATGGTGATATATTAAACTTCAGATTCAATACGTGACCAAATTTTCTTCATACTAAAATAAACTAAAATAGTTAAAATAATTAAATACAAAATAGCTCTAAAGCCCATTTTATGTCTTGCTTCTAAATGTGGTTCTGCAGCCCACATTAAAAATGTCGTTACATCTTTGGCCATTTGCTCTTTTGAGGCAGTAGTGCCATCACTATATTCAACTAAGCCATCAGATAGTGGCTCTGACATTTTAATATTATTTCCATACATGTATTTATTATAATAAACTCCATCCTCTAGAGTTACTCCACTGGGTGGATCTTCATAACCTAAAAGTACAGAATAAATATAGTCTACCCCGCCACTTCTAGCTTTTGCTAATACGGACATATCTGGTGGATAAGCTCCTCCATTTGCTGCTTGTGCTGCTTTTACATTTGCGAAAGGCATGACAAATTTATCAGATAATTTTGCTGGTCTGACAAACATTTCTCCATCACTATTTGGTCCATCAGTAACTTCAAAACCTGCCGCAATAGCTTTTGCCTGATCTTTAGTAAATTCTGGTCCGCCAGGTTCAAATAAGTTTCTATAACTTACGTATTTCATTGAATGGCACGATGCACAAACCTCCGTATAAACCTGGTACCCTCTTTGAAGCGAACCCCTGTCAAATTTACCAAAAAGACCTTTGAAACTCCAATCTGTTTTTAAAAGATCAACTTTTTCTGCAGAATTAACTGTAAGAGTTCCTGCTAATAAAAAAATAATTAAATAACTAATTTTTAAAATATTTTTCACTGAATTAATTTAAACTTTCTTTTTTTTTAACTGCTGATGCCATTGGCATCCCTCCAAGTACTGGTTCTGTAATACTTAAAGGTAAAGGTATAGTTTTTTCTTTAAATCCTAATACCGGTAAGATTATTAAAAAATGAATAAAGTAGTAAGCTGTTGCAACCCTAGCAATCAATAAATATAAGCCCTCTGCTGGCATTGCACCGACATAACCAAGCACTAATACATCCACCACTAGTATCCAATAAAATTGCTTGTAAAGAGGTCTAAATACAGCCGATCTAATCTTTGAAGTATCTAACCAAGGCAGTGCAGCTAAAATTAAAATTGCTGATAACATCGCAACTACACCCATTAATTTATCTGGAACTGATCTTAAGATTGCATAAAAAGGCAGTAGATACCATTCAGGAACAATATGAGCTGGTGTCACCATTGGATTTGCTTCTATGTAATTATCCGCATGCCCTAAAATATTTGGTGAATAAAAAACAAAAAATGCAAAAACAATCGTAAACATTAGTAATGCAAAAGCATCCTTGATCACAATATATGGATGGAATGGCACCGTATCCTTAGAGGGTTTTTTAACGTCAATTCCCACTGGATTATTATTCCCAGGAATGTGTAAAGCCCAAATATGAAGAACTACTAATCCTAAAATTAAAAATGGAATTAAGTAATGAAGTGTAAAGAACCTTGTTAAAGTTGGATTATCTACAGAATATCCACCCCACAACCAATTTACTATTCCTTCTCCCACTAAAGGTATTGCACTAAAAAGATTTGTTATAACTGTTGCTCCCCAAAAACTCATCTGACCCCAAGGTAAAACATATCCCATAAAGGCTGCTGCCATCATTAAAAGATAAATTATTATTCCAATAATCCAAATTATTTCTCTTGGAGATTTATAAGATCCATAAAATAAAGATCTGAATATATGAATATATACTGCTAAGAAAAACATCGATGCACCATTTGCATGAATGTATCTTATAAGCCATCCATAGTTTACATCTCTCATGATGTGCTCAACGCTTTCAAAAGCTAAGTCAGCATGAGCAATATAATGCATTGCCAAAGTTAAACCCGTTACGATTTGTGTAATTAAGCAAAAAGTTAATATTCCCCCAAAAGTCCACCAGTAATTTAAATTTTTGGGTGTTGGATAGTCTGTTAAATGACTAGCAAGTGACAAAAGTGGAAGTCTGTCATTAAACCATTTTCCAAATTTTGATGCAGGAACGTACTCGTGATCACTCATAATTATTGATTATCCGATTTTAATTGTGTTACTATTAACAAATTCATATTTAGGAACTTCCATATTTAATGGAGCTGGACCTTTTCTAATTCTTCCAGATGTATCGTAGTGTGATCCATGGCATGGACAAAACCATCCATTATAGTCACCTTTATCATTTAAGGGTACACAGCCTAAATGTGTACAAACACCAACCATTACTAACCACTCCGGATTTTTAGCTCTATCTTCATCTTTTTGGGGATCTTTTAAATCTTCCATTTTGACAGCTCTTGCTTCTGCTATCTCTTCAGGTGTTCTTCTTTTAATAAAAACTGGTTTTCCTCTCCAAAGGACAGTGATTGATTTACCAGACTGAACTGCACTAACATCAACTTCTGTGCTAGCTAATGCTTTAACAGAGGCATCTGGGTTCATTTGATCGACTAAAGGCCAAACAACAGCTCCTACCCCAACAGCTCCTACAGCATATGAGGCGGTAAATAAAAATTCTCTTCTTTCAGGTTTTTTTTCAGACATCTTTTATTTTTTGTATATTGTTATCTAATATATGACTTCTTATAAGAAAAAAGTTTTTTTTCTACTGAAACAATGACACATAAAACATGAATTTGAGACCTAAAATAGCCTTATATGAGCCTGATATTCCTCAAAATACAGCAGCAATTATTAGAACATGTGCGTGTCTGGGTGCTGATTTAGAAATAATTGAGCCATGTGGTTTTTTATTTAGTGATAAAAGATTTAAAAGAGTTGTGATGGATTACATGGATGAAAAAATGATAAAATTTTATCAAAGTTCAGATGAATTTTTTAAATCAAAAAAGAATGAGAGAGTAATATTGCTAACAACTAAATCAGCAGACTCTTATACTGCCTTCAAATTTGAAAGTAATGATACGCTATTATTTGGAAGAGAAAGTGCTGGTGTACCAGATCATGTTCATAATTCTATTAAGTATAGGTTGAAAATACCCATGATGGATAATAAAAGATCTTTAAATATAGCCTCATCAGTTGCTATAATTCTCTCAGAAAATTTAAGGCAAACTAACTTTAACAAATAATGGATAAAGAAATTAAAAAAAAAATTGCTTCTAATTGGTTTAAGTTACTGCAGAACACAATTTGTAACGATATTGAAAAACTAGAAGGTAAAAAATTAAAATTTAAATCTAAAACTTGGAATAGAAGTGAAATTAAAGATGAAGGTGGTGGAGAATTTAGAATTTTAAAAAATGGTAAAATTTTTGAAAAAGTTGGTGTAAACTTTTCAGAAGTGCATGGAAAATTTTCAAAAGAATTAAGTAAAAAAATCCCAGGTGCTTCTAAAAATCGAAATTTTTGGGCATCAGGAATTTCTGTTGTAATGCATATGAAAAATCCTCATGTTCCAGCAATTCATTTTAACACAAGGTTTATCTACACAACGCATGGATGGTTTGGTGGTGGTATGGATGTAACACCTTGCATTCAAGATCTTAAGGAAAAAAGCTTCCTTCATGACGAATTAAAAAAAATGTGTGATCGGCATGATAAAAAATTCTATAAAAAATATAAAAAGTGGTGTAATGAATATTTTTATTTACCACATAGAAAAGAAACAAGAGGAATTGGTGGTATTTTTTTTGATTACAAAAAAAATGATTGGGAGAAAGACTTTAAATTTGTAGCAGATCTTGGGGTTACTTTTCAAATGTTATTTAACTCTATAATACAATTGAAGCATAAAAAGAAATGGACTGTAAAACAAAAGGAGATACAGTATATTAAAAGAGGTAGATATGCTGAGTTTAACTTACTATACGATAGAGGAACAAAATTTGGTTTACAAACAGGTGGTAATGTTGAAGGAATATTAATGTCTTTACCTCCAATAGCAAAATGGAATTAAAATGGAAAAAGAACCAATAACAACTGCCGGACTTGAAGTTTTAAAAGAAGAGCTAATTTTTTTAAAAGAGAAAAAACGTCCACAGATAGTAGCTGCAATATCTGAAGCAAGATCACATGGAGATTTAAAAGAGAATGCTGAATACCATGCTGCAAAAGAAGAACAATCACATAATGAAGGAAGAATAGTTCAGATTAATGATAATATCGCAAGAGCAAATGTAATTGACGTTACAAAAATGAATAATAATGGAAAAGTCATCTTTGGCTCAACTGTAGATTTAGAAAATTTAGATACTGAAGAAAAAATTACCTATAAAATAGTTGGAAAAGATGAGGCTGACCTTCAAAAAAAACTAATATTTTTTCAATCACCAATAGGTAGAGGTTTAATTGGAAAAAACAAAAATGATTTAGTTGAAATTAAAACTCCCGCAGGTGTAAAAAACTTTGAAATTAAAGATGTAAAGTACGTTTAATTACTTACTATTTTTTGAACTTCTTTATCTGAAATTTTGAAGTCGTTACTAATCCAGACTTCTTCTATTGCTTTTAGCTTCTGTCCCAACTCTCTTCCCTTGGGAACTTGATATTTTTCCATCAAGGTACTTGCTTTAAATGGCATAGCAGGCATTTCTTTTTCCTTAAAAATTTCAATTAATTTAATTAACTTATTGTCTACTTTTTTGGATTTAAAAATCTTAAAATAAAGAACATCTAATAATGCCTCTCTACCATTATAATA
>CAJQRP010000041.1 GCA_905612365.1 uncultured Candidatus Pelagibacter sp.
ATTTAAAAAAAAATATTGAAAAAATTTTTAAAGTAAATGTTATTAAAATTAACATAATAAATAAACAAAACAGAAAAGTTGTTAAAAGAGGAAAAAAAGTAAATATTCAAGGATATAAAAAAGCAATTATAACTCTAAAAAAAGGTCAAAGTATTGATCTAACAACAGGAATTTAATAATGGCATTAAAAACATTTAAACCATATACAAAATCTACTAGAGGAACTGTTCTTGTTGATAGAACTGGTCTATGGAAAGGCAAACCTTTCAAAATGCTAGTTGAACCTAAAAATTCAATGCGTGGAAGAAATAATAACGGTCATATTACTTCTAGAAACATGTCGGGTGGTGGACATAAGAAAATGTATAGACTTGTTGATTTTTATAGAAAAAAATTTGATGCACCAGGTACAGTTGAGCGTATTGAGTATGACCCGAATAGATCGTGTTATATCATGCTAATTAAGTTTGAAGATGGAACTCATTTTTACTATTTAGCACCTCAAAAAATTAATGTTGGTGATGTTGTTGAAAATGGCTCTGCAAAAGAAATTAAAGTTGGGAATTGTATGCCGTTAAGAGACATTCCAGTCGGTGTAAACGTACATAACGTTGAATTACAACCAGGTGGTGGTGGAAAAATAGCTCGATCAGCTGGTACTTCTGTTACTATAAGTGGTTTAGATGGCAATTATTCATTAGTTAAAATGACCTCTGGTGAAGTTAGAAGAATAGACTCAAGATGCATGGCAACAATTGGTGTTTTGTCAAATCCAGATCAAAAAAATATTAAGATTGGTAAAGCTGGAAGATCAAGATGGCTAGGCAGAAGACCTCATACAAGAGGAGTTGTGATGAACCCAGTTGATCACCCACATGGTGGTGGTGAAGGTAAGAGTGCTGGTGGTAGACATCCAGTATCTCCAACAGGCCAAGGTGCAAAAGGATTAAAAACAAGAACAAACGCAAGAACAGATAAGTTTATAGTTAAAAGAAGAAACAAAAGAAAGGATACTAAAAAATAATGGCTAGATCAGTATGGAAAGGTCCTTTTGTTGAAGAGAGCTTAATTAAAAAAGTTGAAAAACAAAAATTAGACCCAAAAAAAATGCCAATTAAAACTTGGTCAAGAAAATCAACTATAATTCCTGAATTTATTGGTGTTAGTTTTTTGATTTATAATGGAAAAAAATTTATACCTGTTACCATTTCCGAAGATATGGTTGGGCACAAACTTGGTGAGTTTTCACCAACAAGAACATTTTTTGGACACACACCTGCAGATAAAAAGGCAAAACCAGCAACAGCTAAGAAATAACTATGAATAAGAAAAAGAAAATTAATAGAATTAAAGTAGATACAGTTAGATCAGTAAATAACAATATTAGATCTAGTGTAAGAAAACTTAATCCAATTCTTAAGGCAATTGTTGGAAAAAAAGTTGATGTTGCTATTAGAGAGTTACAATTTTCTGCAAAAAGAATAACTAGAGAGATTAGAAAAACTGTTTCATCAGCTATTGCTAATGCTGAAAATAATAATCAATATGATATTGATAAGTTAATTGTTAAAGAAGCTTATTGTGGAAAAAAAGTTGTTATGAAAAGATTTAGACCTAGAGCTAAAGGTAGAGCTGCACCAATTTTAAAACCATATTCAACAATTACAATTATATTATCAGAAGCAAAACAAATGGAGAGTCATGGGACAAAAAGTTAATCCAATAGGTTTTAGACTTGGTGTGAATAGAGGTTGGGACTCTGTTTGGTATGCTAAAAAGAAAGATTTTGGAAATTATCTAATTGAAGATTTTAAAATTAGAGCTTATATCAAGAAAAATGTAGTTAACTCTGGTGTATCAAAAGTAATGATAGAGAGAACTTCAAACAAATGTTTTGTTACAATTTACACTTCAAGACCAGGGTTTGTTATTGGTAAAAAAGGTAGTGATATTGATAAAATTAAAAACAATTTATCTAAAGTTACAAGCAATGAAGTATCTTTAAATATTAAAGAAGTTAAAAAACCCGAAACTAATGCTTTTTTAGTAGCTGAAAATATTGCACAACAACTAGTAAAAAGAATATCATATAGAAGAGCAATGAAGAGGGCCATGCAGTCTTGTATGAGATTAGGTGCCAAGGGAATTAAGGTCGCAATAAGTGGTAGACTTGGTGGTAACGAAATCGCAAGAACAGAGTGGTTGAGAGAGGGCAGTATTCCTTCTCACACATTAAGAGCAGATATTGATTATGATGAAGCAGAAGCCTTAACAACATTTGGAATTATTGGAATTAAAGTCTGGATTTATAAAGGAGAAGTTTTTGCAAGAGAATTTAGTCAGGAAACAAACAAAGTAAAACCTAAAGAGGTTAAAGAGTAATTATGTTACAGCCAGTAAGAACTAAATATAGAAAAGCTCACAAAGGTAGAATTCATGGCACAGCTACACGTGCTGCAAAAATTAATTATGGATCTTTTGCTTTAAAAGCTATGGCTCCTGAAAGAATTATTGGTAAACAAATTGAAGCTGCTAGGGTCGCTTTAACCAGACATATGAAAAGACAAGGACGTGTTTGGACAAGAATTTTTCCAAATATTCCAGTTTCAAAAAAACCTGTTGAAGTAAGAATGGGTAAAGGTAAGGGTGCTCCTGAATATTGGGCATGCAGAGTTAAACCTGGTAGAATTTTATTTGAAATTGACGGTGTTTCTGAAGCAATTGCAAAAGAAGCCCTTTATAAAGCATCAGCTAAACTACCTATTAAAACTAAGTTTATAAAAAGATTTGCATAATATGAAAATACAAGAAATAAAAAAATTATCTAAAGACGAAGTTTTAAAAAACATAGATAAATTGAAAAAAGATTTATTTAATTTTAGATTTCAAAGAATTAATTCTGAAATTAAAGATCCTTCAAAAATTGGACAAACAAAAAAAACGATAGCACGGTTAAAAACTATACTAAAAGGAAAATTAAATGCCTAAAAAAATATTAACTGGAGTAGTTACTAGTGATAAGCCTAATAAAACTATTACTGTAGCGGTAGAGAGAAAATATTCACATCCTGTGCTAAAAAAAGTTGTTAAAGTTCAAAAAAAATACAATGCGCATGATGAAAATAATAAATTCAAAACTGGAGATAAGGTATCGATTATTGAATGTAAACCGTTTTCAAAAAATAAAAAATTTCAAGTAATGGATGGTTCTAAATGATACAGGTACAAACTGAAATGTTAGTTGCAGACAACACTGGCGCAAAAAGAATTGAATGTATTAAGGTTCTAGGTGGGTCAAAACGTAGATATGCTAGTATTGGTGACACAATCGTTGTTGCTGTAAAAGAAGCGATACCTAAGGGTAAAGTAAAAAAAGGCTCTGTACACAAAGCAGTAGTGGTTCGGGTTAAATATGGAATTCATAGGGATGATGGTACAAAAGTTAAATTTGATAACAATGCAGCAGTGTTGGTTGATGATAAAGGTGAACCAGTTGGAACTAGAATTTTTGGACCTGTAACAAGAGAATTAAGAAATAGAGGTCAAATGAAAATAATTTCACTAGCCCCTGAGGTATTATAAAATGATTAAAAAAGGTTCTAAAGTAAAAGTATTAACTGGAAGAGATAAAAAAAAAGAAGGTGAAGTTATTGAAATAGACAGACCCAACAACAGGGCAAAAGTTCAAGGAATTAATATTGTGAAAAAACACGTTAAAACTACAAAAGAAAAAAAAGGTGGAATTATTTCTAAAGAAAGCTTTATTCATATTTCAAACCTTGCACTTGTTGATGCAAAAGAAAAAATAAAAAAAACTGAGGCTAAAAAATAATGACACCAAGATTAAAAGAGCTTTATTATAAAGAAATCCAACCTGCTCTTAAGGAGCAATTAGGATTTAAAAATACCTTTCAGGGGCCAAAAATACTTAAAGTCGTCATTAATATGGGTTTAGGTCTAGATGGTGCTGACGCTAAGATTATGAAGTCTACTGAAGAGGATTTGGGAAAAATTACAGGACAAAAACCTACAGTTACAAAATTTAAGAAATCTGTTGCCAATTTTAAAACAAGAAAAGGTACCAATGCAGGTCTAAAAGTTACTTTAAGAGGTAACAAGATGTATGAATTTATTGATAGATTAGTTAACATTGCGCTACCTAGAATTAAAGACTTTAGAGGCCTATCACCTAAAGGTTTTGATAAATTTGGTAATTTCACTTTTGGAATTAAAGAACATATTATTTTTCCTGAAGTTAATTTTGACAGAATAGAGAAAATTAGAGGCCTTGATGTGGTGGTTGTAATTGCTGCTATGAACAAAGATCATAGTTTTGCACTTTTGGAAAAATTAAATTTTCCATTTATTAAAAAAGGAGATAATTAAAAATGGCTAAAGTAAGTGCAGTTCAAAAAAATGATAAAAGGATTAAACTTTCAGATAGATTGTTTAAAAAAAGATTAGCTTTAAAAAAAATTATTATGGATAAGAAAATTTCCCTTGAAGAAAGATTTAAAGCACAACAAAAATTATCTAATTTGCCTAGAAATTCAGCAAAAAATAGAGTGATGAATAGGTGCCAAATTACTGGAAGACCACATGGCGTTTACAGAAAATTAAAAATATCAAGAATAGCTTTAAGAGACTTAGGATTGCATGGATTAATTCCAGGTATGACGAAGTCGAGCTGGTAGAAAGGAATATATGAGCTTAAGTGACCCAATTGGGGATATGATCGCAAGAATAAAAAATGCTTTAGTGAGAAATCACAAAAAAGTTGCACTGCCTTCTTCTAACTTTAAAGTAAAAATTGCAGATATTTTAAAAAATGAAGGTTTTATTAAAGAATATAAAATTGATACTGAAGATAAAAAACCAGTTTTATCTATAGATCTAAAATATTATTCAGGAAATCCTGTTATTAGCACATTTGAAAGAGTATCAAAGCCAGGAAGAAGAATTTTTTCAAGTGCCGACAGTTTACCGAAAATTAATGGTGGGCTTGGTGTAGCAATAGTTTCTACTCCAAAAGGTGTGATGACCGATGTTGATGCTAGAAAGCAAAAAGTTGGTGGCGAAATAATTTGTAAGGTATTTTAATGTCTAAAATTGGTAAAATAAGTATTTCTATTCCTGAAAAAGTTAAAGCTGCGCTATCCGGTAGTGTCCTTAATATTGAAGGACCATTAGGGAAAAAATCTCTTAATGTTGATTTAGAAATGTTTAATGTTGATATTACTGAAGGAAAAGAAATATCAATCAAACCAAAAAAAGTTGACCAAAATTCAAAAAGACTATGGGGAATGAATAGAAGTTTAATAAATAACGCTGTTATTGGCTCTAGCACTGGATATGAAAAAATATTAGAGCTAGTTGGTGTTGGTTATAGAGCTGCGCTAAAAGAAAAACAATTAAATCTACAGCTTGGTTATAGTCATGATATAAACTTTGATATACCAGAAGGTATTAAGATTGTTGTTGAAAAACAAACAACTGTTAAAGTTAGCGGATCTGACAAACAACAAGTTGGTATGGTTTGTTCTGTGATCAAATCTTTTAGAAAACCTGAGCCCTATAAAGGCAAAGGGATTAGAGAAAAAGGACAGTATATATTAAGAAAAGAAGGAAAGAAAAAATAATGAAATTAAATGCAATTGAAAGAAAAAAGTTCAGAGTAACCAATAAAGTAAAAAAGGTTTCTTCTCCTGATAGATTAAGATTAAGTATTTCAAGATCTTCAAAAAATATATCTGCTCAAATAATTGATGATGTAAAAAATATC
>CAJQRP010000042.1 GCA_905612365.1 uncultured Candidatus Pelagibacter sp.
CTAACATTGCACCTGCAATACCGACTATTGCTGAGCCTAGAATAAATATTAACAAATGTTGTTTAACAACATTCTTACCCATAGCATTTGCTGCTTCTTCGTTGTCTCTAATAGCTCTCATCATTCTTCCCCATGGAGAATAAAGTGCTTTTTGAGTAACTATTAATAAAGCAATAACTACAATTAAGAATAGACCTGAATAACAAAGTTTTACAAAAACTGAAGATCCTTCAATAACTAACTGATTAAGTGCAGCTTGTTTATCTGCAATATTGGAAATTAATTCTAATTTTCCTGAATTAAATTTTGCAACTAAATTTATAAACCATTCAGTTGTCTGAAGGTTAACTTCATAGGGTACTGGACGGTCTAATCCAATTACATTTTTAACACCTCTTGCCAACCAATCTTCATGTTTGATTATAGCAATAACAATTTCTGAAATAAGTAATGTAGCGATAGCTAGGTAGTCAGCGCGTAAACCAAGGGCAACCTTACCTACAATAAATGCTAATCCAGCTGCAAAGAAAGCTCCAACTATCCATGAAAATACTATTGGTAAACCTAAGCCTCCCAGAAATCCTGTTGTTGCTGGGTTTACTGCTTCGATTGCTTCAATGCCTGACTCAGAAGTAATTCTTATAATTACAATTCCAGCAATTATAATTCCAGCAATTCCATATGTTCTTATTTTTGATTTCTCAAAATTTTTTAAAATAAACCGAATAAGAAAAACTATTGCAATTATTAGCCATAGACACATTAGAATATCAAATCCACCTGCACTCCATGCTTCTTGAACAGGATCAACTGATATCAAGACTGCTGCAAGTCCACCTAATGCTGCATACCCCATAAGACCAAAATTAATTAGACCAGCATAGCCCCATTGAACATTTGCTCCCATAGTCATAACTGCTGAAATTAGACACATATTAAAAATTGAAAGAGCAACATTCCATGATTGAAATATTCCAACTAAAATAATTAAACCCATCATTATTGCGTAAGCTGAAATTATATTTAGATTCTTTCTCACAGTACTTTCCCTTTAAATATTCCATTGGGTCTGTAGAGCAAAACAATCACCAGTATAGAAAATGATACAGCAAATTTATAATCAGTTGATAATAATTGCACTAATGTTTCAGGCTCCATACTTTCTGGTAAAATATACATAAAAAATTTCTTATATGCGTAAGTAATAAATATCTCTGAAAAAGCTATGACATATCCCCCTAAAAATGCTCCAAAAGGATTTCCAATACCTCCAACAATTGCTGCAGCAAAAATTGGCAGCATATTATTAAAGTAGGTAAATGGTTTAAAGCTTTTGTCCAAACCATATAGGGCTCCTCCAATTGTTGCTAAAATACCAGCAATAATCCATGTAATCATAACCACTCTTTTAGGATCAATCCCAGATAATAAAGCTAAATCTTCATTGTCTGAATATGCACGCATGCTTTTTCCTGTTTTAGTTTTGTTTAAAAACCAAAATAAAATTGAAACCAATATAAGTGTTACAAATACAGTGATTGCCTGACTAGATTTAATTGCTAAACCCTCATTAAGTCCTGTCATTTCTTTAAACTCACCTGCTTTAATAATAAATTTTTCTCCATCAAAGAATCTTCTATCAGCAGGACCAATTATTATTCTTACGACAGCTTGTGTTACAAACATTACACCTATACTTACCATTGCAAGCTGAACTGGTGGGCTTTTACTAACTCTGTAGTATCTAAATACAAACTTATCTATAAAAAGCATATAACCAATCATAAAAATTATTGCAAAAGGTATTGCAAGAAGAGCAGTTGGTAAAATTCCTAGAGAAATACCAATCGATTGAAAATACCAAGTAATTAAAATAGTCACCATTGTTCCAAATGCCATCATGTCTCCAGTTGCAAAGTTTGCAAATCTTAAGATCCCATAAATTAAAGTTACAAAAATCGCACCGAGTGCTAATTGTGAACCATAAGTTAAAGCTGGAACAAAAATATAATTTAACAGTAATATAATTGCATTTAAAAAATCCATACTATCCTCCTAAAAATGAGCTTCTTACTCTTGGATCATTTAATAATTCTTTACCGGTACCTGCATATTTATTTTCACCAGTGACCAATACATATCCACGATCAGAAATATTCAGTGCCTGTTTAGCATTTTGTTCAACCATTAAAATAGCAACATTTGTTCTTTTAACTTTAATGATATGATCAAATAATTCATCCATAACTATTGGAGATACACCTGCAGTAGGTTCGTCTAACATTAATACTGATGGTTTAATCATTAACGCTCTTCCAAGAGCAACTTGTTGTCTTTGACCGCCAGATAATTCACCAACTAACTGATTTCTTTTTTCTCTTAATATTGGAAAGAGTTCATAAATTTCCTCTATAACATTTTGATAGTTATCATCTCTTAGATAAGCTCCCATTTCTAAATTTTCTTCTACTGTCATTCCTGCAAAAACATTTTTTGTTTGTGGTACAAATGAAATACCTTGCCTAACTCTATCCTGCGGTGAAAGTTTTGAAATATCTTTTCCATCAATAACAACAGCACCTGATTTTAAATTTATAAGACCAAGTAATGCTTTCATGGCAGTAGATTTACCAGCTCCATTAGGTCCCAGGATTGATACTATCTCACCTCTATTTACATCAACAGAACAAGAGTTAATGATATCTGGTCCAGTGCCATAGCCACCAGTCATTTTTAAACCTTCAAAAAAAGCCATTAATTTTCATCCTTAATTTTAGATCCTCTGCCCAAATAGCTATCAATAACTTTCTCATCTTTCTTAGCTTGTTCGGCAGTTCCTTCAAATAAAACAGAGCCTTCTGCCATAACAATAACGGGGTCACATAATCTACTTATAAATTCCATATCATGTTCAATCATACAGAATGTATACCCTTCTTCTTTATTTAGCTTGATTATTGCAGTTCCAAGATCTTTAAGTAGTGTTCTGTTAACACCGGCACCTACTTCATCAAGCAATACAAGTTTAGCATCAACCATCATGGTTCTTCCAAGTTCTAATAGTTTTTTTTGCCCACCTGATAAATTTCCAGCTAATTCATTAGATAGATGTGTAAGATTTAAAAAATCAACAACATCTTGAGCTTTTTGCTTAACTACAAGTTCCTCAGTTCTAACCAAACTTGGTTTTAGTAAAGCAGTCATTAATTTTTCACCCGATTGATTTGCTGGTACCATCATTAGATTTTCAAGAACAGAAAGATTGGTAAACTCATGAGCTATTTGAAAGGTTCTTAATATTCCTTTTGAAAATAATTCATATGAAGGAACATCTGTTACGTCTTCATCATAAAATAAAACTTTTCCACTTGATGCTTTTAAGTTACCAGCAATTAGATTAAATAAAGTGGTTTTACCAGAACCATTAGGTCCTATAATTCCTGTAATCGATCCTTCTTTAATTTTTAAAGAACAATTTGAGACTGCAGCCAAACCTCCAAAATACTTAGATAGGTTTTCAATTTGTAAAATATTCTGTTCTTGGTTCATGGAATTTTATTTATTTAGTCTTTTATGTATATTGTTGAGTGTCTTTTCTAAAGATTTATAAAAACCAGCTTTTGTTAGCTCCTTAACACCTTGTTCATTTAATCCTCTGGGTGTTTGAGACTCTTTTACTAAATATTTTAAATCTTTTTTAGAATTCACAACCGCATCTTCAGATAATGCTAAAAATAAAGATGTTATATATTTTTGTGCATCATTTTGCTTAACACCTCTTTTAACCAACCAGTCAGTCATCACTCTTAATAGCTCATAAAATGGAGCCATCATTCCAGATGTAGACCAAAAATTAATTGATGATTTTTCATTTTTAATTTCAACAGTGGTTCCAATTTTATTAAAGAAATCTTTTACTTTTTTGTTAGGCGGACAGATTGGTACTGGTCCTTTTTTTAAAGATATTGGCGGTAATGGTATTGCTCTTATAATTTTTGCCTTAACTTTAATTACTTTTTTAAGTTGAGCTAAAGTAATTGTTGATATGAAGCTAATTATAGTTTGATTTGATTTAAATTTTAAATTTTTAATAATTTTTTCACCCACTGTTGGAGTTACAGATAAAAAAATCCAATCACATGAATTAATAATTTCTTGATTATCATTGCTAATAGTTATCTTTTTAAATTTTTTTTTTAAGGAGCTAGATATAGATTTATTTCTCTGAGAAATAACTATATTTTTATAGGATATATTGGAGCTACAGATGCCAGTGATCACAGCAGACGTAATTTTACCTGTTCCTATAAAGCCTAATTTCATAAATATAGTTACTTTATAGTGATATTAGTGAATTAATTAATAAAAAAAGAGCCTCTAATTCTCAACAATTCTCTACTTAAATCTTTATTCTCTTTGAAAGGTTTTCTTCCATGTAGCCAAAAATAATTATTAGCTACAATACTTGATCCGGGTGCTAGTTTAGTGATTACCTTATTCTTACTCTCCTCCAAACCATCAGATAATTTTTGTAAGAAAATTCCTTGATCCATATTTTTTGGCTCAGGGAATTGATCAATATAAGAAATTTTCGGCTTACCCTTATCATCTGTTGAGAAAACTGGATGTTCAACTTTATATTTTATATTTTTACTTTTAGGGGATCCCCAAATAAAATCTTTTCTTCCAACTGGATCATTAAATAAATCCTCACAATGTTCCCAGTCATCAAGATGAAGCATTGCTGTTTCTCCACCCTGCACATTTTGTTCTTCAATTTTAGTCATAAGTAACCAGTCTGTGGTCTCCTTGACATATGTGCCGTCTGTATGGAGATCCATATTTGTGTAAGCTTTTCTCAAATACGAGTCACTTTTATCTTCGTGCTTTACAAAAAATCTTGCATAATATTTTCCAGCCATTGCATCATGATTTGGATTACCAATTAAATAAGCAATTGATGTTGATAGTTTAACTAAAAACGTATCATTAATTTTTGGACTTATATTTTTTGGACCAATTATAAAACAACCTGTGTTTCTGTCTCTTACTATTGAGTTGAGTAATTTGCTTAATTTATTAGAAGTTAAATCGTCTAAACTTTTAGCAATAGTAAATCTAGTGAATGGTTTATACTCTAAAGCAGTGATATCAAATTTATTGAATGGAAATATCAATTTATCTAAAATTTCATCTTCAATTCTAATATCAATTATTCTTTTTGAATCTTGATGTTCTGTTATTGTTATTCCAGAGATATTTTCCATTAGAGATAATTACTTAGTACTGTCATCATAATAGCAGAAATCACTGTTGGATAAACAAAATTTCTTTTTGAAATAAAAAATATGAATAAACAAAATAAAACCACAATAATTCTACTTAGATAACTAGCATCAGACAAAACACCTACTGGAAATATAATTGTTCTAGCTATTAATGCAGCTAGTGTTGAATAAGCGAGGCAATTAAACCATCTAAATAACTTTGAAGTTTCTTTTATTCCTTCAGATGAAATTACACCCAATAATCTAGATGAAAAAGTTGCAAGAGATGTTACTAAAATTGCAAGAACTACACTAGTTGACATTTAACTCTCCTATAAAATAAGCAATAGTTCCACCAACAAGTCCACCAAGTAAAATTGACCATTCTGGAGATAAAAAATAAAAAATTGGTCCCAAAATTAATCCTAAAATTACTGAAACTGTAATCTGAATTGTCTTCATTGCACCAACCATCATACATAAGAAATAAATTGGATTTAAAATTGCTAAACCCATCATGATATTTTTATCCAAGTAATCAGATGCATAAAAGCCAATAAATGTACCTATCACAGCTGTTGTCCAGGTTGCACAACCAATACCAATCCAAAAATCTATTCTATATTTTTTCTCAATACTTTTATAATTACTCTTCATTATCAACCACGCTGATACTGCTATGAAATGGCATGAGAAATAATATTTCCACTTAGGTTGACTTTTGTGCATCATTAATGGAAATAAAGAAACAGCCATTGGGTAAAGTCTAGCATTAACAAACCAAACTGCTAAAAAAATATTTAATAATGATGCTCCAACTAATAATGACTCTGCCATTACTAATGATCCAGGTAATGCATAAGTAAGCATGGTTGAAAAAATACTTTCTTGAATATTAAATCCTAGATTTTTAAGAAGTGCACCTATAGCAATAAAGCAACAACCAAGTGCTAGCGCAGGACTATCAGGTGTTAGAATTGATTTAAAGCCTTTAAAGAAAAACTCTTTATTAATCATTAGCCTCCAAGAAATAATCTACCAACATCGGGGTTTTTTAATAAATCATCCCCTTTGCCAGCAATCGCAGTTTGTCCTGATACTAAAACGTATCCAATGTCCGCAAATTCTAATCCTTTTTTAGCATTTTGTTCCACTAAAATGATGGTTTTCTTTTCTGTAATCTGAAGATCTCTTAAAATTTCAAATACCATATCAATATATCTTGGTTCTAGTCCAATTGATGGCTCGTCAACAAGTAGTACTGATGGCTTCATAACTAATGCTCTAGAAATCTCTAGCAATCTTCTTTCACCACCTGATAAAACTTTAGCAGGTTGATTTCTTCTATTTCTTAGTCTCTCATATTTTTCAAAAATTCTTTCAGCTTCTTGGTAAGATTCATCTGTATTTTCTTTGGCATAACCACCCATCAATAAATTTTCCTCAACTGTCATATCTGGAAAAACAGAATTATCTTGAAGAATATACGCAATACCACATGATGTAAGTTTTTGAGCTGGAGTTAAATGTGTAATTTCCTTTCCATCAATTTCAATCTGTCCTGAAAAAATATTTGTAAATCCATAGATAGAATGAAGTATTGTAGATTTTCCTGCACCATTAGGTCCAATTAGACATAAGGATTGTGCCTTACTTGCATACAAATCAAAATCATGAAGTATTTCCATCTTACCATAACCAGCTGATAATTTCTTTATTGTTACATGATTATTCTCAGGAGCTAATTTTTTTAGCTCTTCTGGCCCTGGTGCTTTTCCTAATACATCGTATTGATTTGACATTATTGTGCTCCCAAGTAAGCGTCTAACACACGCTTATCATTTTTAATTTCATCTGGAGTTCCATTTGCTAACATTTGACCGTGTGCTAAACAAAAAACTCTTTGTGCTAAATTCATAATTACCTTCATGTTGTGTTCTATAACCAGCAAAGTAATTCCATAATCTTTATTAACAGTAATTAAACGATCAATAATTCCATTAATTAATGTGGGATTAATTCCAGCTGTGGGCTCATCTAGTAAAAGCATTTTAGGCTCATTCATTAATGCCATAGCTAATTCTAGTAATTTTTGTTGTCCAAAAGAAAGGTCTCCCGCTCTAAGTTTTCTTTTTTGATGAAGTCCTACAAATTTTAATAATGTTTCTGCTTTATCTGTTAAATCTGATGGTATCTTTTGAAATACCGTTAATATTCCATCATTTTCTGGTTTATTACTAATTAACATGTTTTGAATACAGTTTAATTTTCCATAAATTCTGGTTTGTTGGAATGTTCTAAGTAGTCCAAGTTTTGCAACAACAGGAACTGGTAGTTCTGAAACTTCTGTGCCATCAAATTTAATTGAACCATTATCGATTGGATAAGTTCCAACAATTGAATTAAATAAAGTAGTTTTACCAGATCCATTTGGGCCAATTAATCCAACGATTTCACCTTGTTCAACCGACATTGAAATATCAACATTAGCTTTAACACCACCAAAAGATTTACTTACGTTTGATATATCTAATATTGCCATTACTTTAATTCCACCTGTGCTTTTAGGTCAGCTTCATCAACAACTTCACCAAATCTTTCAGGATATTTTTCTCTTAACCATCCCATTACACCCTCTGGAAAATAAACTACGATCACAATAATTAAAACTCCAAGAGCTACATACTGCCAACCCAAGAAGTAAGTCCAAAAACCTTCTTTAAATAAATGAAATAAAGTTGCACCAACAAGTGGGCCCCATAAAGTTCCTTTGCCACCAAGGATTGCCATTAAAACCATGAACACACCAAATGTTGGACCAGCAAACGCAATTTCAGTTGGTTCAATGTAACCATTAATATGCCCCATTAATCCACCTGCTATTCCAACAAAGAATGCGGAAACCATCCAACCAATAATTTTGTATCTCATTGTATGAATTCCCATTGCTTCAGCCTTGTCTTCATTATCTCTTATCGCATTTAAAACTAAACCAAATCTTGTACTGTAAGCCCATTTTAAAGTAACAAATGTTACAAGTGCTAAGGCAAAACTTAAATAATATAAAAATTGCGAGGACGATGCATTCGATCCAAATCCTTTTGGCCAAACTGGAACTGTCATACCTTGACCCGCACCAATTATTTCAATACCACCAGCGAGTTCACCTGCCGCTATTCCTAACGCTAAAGTACAAATTGCAAAGTAATGTCCTCTTAAACCTAAAATTCCATAACCAATTACTCCTGCAATTATTGTAGGAATAATTCCCGCTAATAAGATACCAACACCAAAACCTTGAAAAAATTGAGGGATAGTATGGACAAAAGTTTTTTCACCACCGGCATCTGTCCATTCAGCAAGTGAAAAGAACATTGCTATTTGAGTGCTTGAAGCAACATACATTCCAATACCAAAAAATAATATGTTTCCAAATGTATTGTAACCCATCTGTCCACCCTGAACATCCCAGGTCATAGCTAAAACAATTAAAATATAAAGGAACGATAACTGAAGCTTATAAGCTGGAAATATGAATGCTCCAGCTAAGCCAAAGATTATTAAACCAGCGTACAAAAGGGTATTTTTATTCATTAAATTCTAGATTCTATATATTTTAATATTGTTGGATTGTAGTATTGAAAGCAGTCTGTAAATGAAAAATCATGAGCATCACGTGGTTTAATTTTTGTAATTTTACCGTCTTGTCTGTCATGAACTCTACATTTTTGTTTATTAAGTTTAAAATTTGTCATCTTACCTTTCAATGGAGGAATAATTCTTTTAACTCCAGGAATATCATCCATCCAATCTGATAATAGTCCATCAAAAGGATCTTCTGGGTGTGTAAAAACTAAAATTGGTAAATTATTACTTTTTTTAATCTCATTAATTTGATTTTTTCTTAAATTTGCTGGGCCATCTCCATCTTCTTTTCTAAATTTTTCTAGCCCTTTTTTTATACCTACTTTTTTTACCTTGGCATTTTTAGTTATCATTCCATAGCAAGCTGGCATTGTTACAATTCCACCAGCTACTTTATTTGGATGTTTTGCCATAAGCATAAATGTCATCCATGCACCACAAGAATGCCCTGTAAGAAAAATTTGATTAGCAGGTGTTCCTAATTTTACAAAATTATCAATTAGTTTCAAATTTAATTTGGCTGCTTTATCTAGTTTTGTTGTTCCTTTGTAAGGTTCTTTAAAAAGTTTTTTATGCCATAAAGTTTTCTCATTATCTCCCGCAATCTTTTGAGTACACAGAACATAAAGCATGATTTCTTTGTTATTAATTTTAGTACCAACTAATGTTGAATAACCAGAAATATCTATTGTATCTGTACATCTTTTTAAATCTTTTCTTGGACTATCATGAAATTCTTGACCAGGATTATAGATAAGAATTATCTTATTTTCTGGATCATCAATATTATTCTTTGTTTGGGTCTTATGAAGATTCATATTTTTATCATAAAAACCACTTTTTAGAATCATTTCTGAAAAACTATTTGTAGTTAAGGTTAATAGTAACGTAAGAAATAAAATTATTTTTTTCATTATTTTAAGTACTCCCTTTTTCTTGCTAATTTAAACCTTCTGTAAACTAGTATGATGACTAGTAACGAGAATACTGCTGCAATTCTAAATTCTGTTCCAAGCAAGTAATCTGACCATTCCTCAAATACACCAAGACCCATACCAGATATTGCAACAGCTGGTAAATTTCCAAGCCCTGCAATAATTACAATCATGAAAGATCTAACTGTGTAAGGTAATCCCGTATAAGGGTGAAGTGTGAATGTGATTGCAATACATGCTCCTGCTATTCCACATAAAGCTGCATTAATACCAAAAGTTGCTGCATAAACTTTCTCAGTATCAACACCTAAAATTTTTGCTGCTCTTGCGTTTTGAGCGGTTGCTCTAATTGCTCTTCCTAATTTCGATTTCTTCATGTAAATGACAAGAATAATTGCAGATATTACACAAACTACTCCTGAAAATATTTTTGCATTAGGAAGTGTAACTGAGTTATTAAATAACATTGTTGTTCCAAAATTTGACTGAGCGACTACTACGTCTGCACCAAAAGCAAAATTCATTAACTGTTGTGCTAAAATACTAATTCCAAATGTAGCGAGTATTGAAGTAAACAAATCTTTATCTACTACTTTGTTAATAACAAGCTTGTACATTCCCCAACCCACACAATACATAATGATTGGTGATACAATCACTCCAAAAGCTGGGTGAATTCCTGATAGATACATGAAGTATGCAATGTATCCACCCATGATTACCAACTCTCCTTGAGCAATGTTTATTATATTCATTACTCCCCACTGTAATGCCATTCCATAAGCAATTAATGCAAACAAAATACCAAGAAGTATTCCGTCCATTGACGCTTGAACCATTAAAATAGGGGCTTGGAAAATTAATAAATCCATAAATTCTTTAGATGTTTATAAAAAAATGCCCCCTATTACTAGGGAGCATTTTACATATTAGGTATTATCTTTTTGACCAAGATGGAATTGGGTGTACCAACTCAGCAGATGCCCATTTTGTAGGAGCAACAACTTTATTTTCACACTTACTACCATCATCGTTACACGATACTTGGAAAAGTACCATTGGCTTAGATACATTCTGTCCACCTTCAGCAAATTTTATGTTTCCATAAAAAGTTTGCATGTCAGTTGCAGCTAAAGCATCTCTAACTTTTTTAGTATCAAATGATTGTGCTCTTTCGAACGCATCTTTAAAAACTAATAAAGCAGCTGATGATTCTGCAGCTTGGTATGGCGGCGCATATCCAAAAGCTTTTGTAAAGTCAGCATCATATTTCATACCACCACCAAAGAACTTATCTTTGTATGATAAAGATTTATGCCACTGAGAAGCACATAGTGCATACTCGGAAGCTTTACCATGTTGCTTAGATAATTTAGCAGCATCACAGTGAGTCATGGCTAACATTTTCACATCAACTTTCATCTCTGATATTTGTCTAATAGCTGTCAAAGCACCTTTAGTATGACCTGAAACCACAAGAACGTCTGGATTAGTAGCCTTTACTTTAGATAAAGTAGCAGCCATATCGTTAAGCTCTTTTGGTAACTTGTCATCTATGATTATTTTAGAACCTGTTCTTTTAGCAGCTTCAACAATACCCAATCTCACATCTTGTGAGAATGCATCTTGTTCAAATGCCATTGCAATCTTAACTGGCTTTCCACCATTTTTTTCAACTGCAAGATCAATTGCTACATCAAGATATAAGTTCGCTGGTGCAAGTACTGCAAATAAATATTTGTAGCCTTTAGTGAATAACGATCTAGACGCACCGTTTGCTTCAACCATAGGAACTTCATATTTTTCAGTTACAGGTGCCATAGCTTTTGTAAGTCCTGAACTATATGGCCCAAGCATGAACTTAACACCATCTTGTTGGATTAATCTTTCTGCTAGTTGAGCTGCTCTTCCCGAGTTTGATTCATCATCATAATAAATAATGTCAAACTTGTAAGTTTTCCCACCAACTTTAACACCACCCATGCTGTTAATTCTCTCAACTGCCAAATTATAGCCGTTTTGAGTATGAACACCATTAGATGAATATTTTCCAGTCAATGAAACAGCTGCACCTAAAATAATTTTATCACCAACAACTTTTGCAAAAGATATTGTTGAAGCTGAAATTAAAAGTGCAATAGCAGAAACTAAAGTAATAAGTATATTTCTGATTTTCATTTTATTTTTCCTCTATTAGTTTTAAATTTAAAAATTAATTAAACTCTTAAATTATAAAACAAACAAGTCTGTAATAAAGATTGCGACTTAATACTTTTGGATAAAGGCTATGATTAGTGCAATTAATATTAATACACACGCTGAAATTGTATTTATAACTTTTGGGTTTGCTTTTATCCAAACAATTAATTTTCTAGCGAGTACTGCGTAGGCAATTAAAGATAAAAAATCTAAAACCACATAAGTTGTGATCAGAATTAAAAATTGGACAATATAATTTTCATTAAAATCAATAAATTGTGGAAAAATTAACGGAAAGAACATCCAAGCCTTAGGACTTGTGCCTGCAACTAAAAACCCATCTTTAAAGAATGAAAAAAAACTTTTAGATGAAATATTATTTGTACTAATGTCTTTTGGTTGTGATTTATAAATATCGTAAGCTAGATAAAGTAAATACGCTATCCCTACCCACTTAAAAATATTTAAAAAATTTGGGTTATCAACAAAAAAAGATCCAAGAACAAAAATTACTAATGTTGCCTGAATAATATTTGCTGTTACATCTCCAAGAGCTGTCCAAATACATTTTTGAACTCCATAATTCATCGAATATGAAATGATCACAATTCTAGGTGTTCCTGGTGTAATAAATAAAAACAAGATTATTTGAAGAAAAAGAAAATAATTTAAGGGGAGCATTTTAATCGTTTGGATAGTCCTAAAAAAACCGGGAGCTAAAGATGGCTAAATAGGACTATCGTAGAATTATATTATCACGCTCATAAAATAAATGCATTAATCATTTTTTTAAAATATAAGGAATCCATGAAAAAAAAAGGTCACACCCCCACAACTAGGGTTAAAAATCCAGAACCCCATATATCAGACCCTGACTGGATCATCTGGGCAGCTTGGGCTGATCGTATTACTTTTGAAGAAATTAAGGAAAAGACTGGAAAGACAGAAGCTGAAGTAATCAAGATTATGAGACATTCTATAAAGCCAGTTTCTTTTAGATTGTGGAGAAAGAGAGTTAACCAAAAAAGTATAAAACATAGAAAAAAATTTGAATATTCTAGGAAAGAAATATCCATTAAAATTAAAAAGAATGATTATTTATAACTCATGAAAAATATAACAATTTATACAGGGCCACTTTGTAATTACTGTGATGTAGCAAAAAGATTACTAACCAGAAATAATGCTGAATATAAAGAAATCAATATTGCAACTGTTGATAGTGCAATGGATGAAATGATTACAAAAGCTAATGGAAAAATAACTGTTCCTCAAATTTTCTTTGATAATCATCACATTGGTGGTTACGATGAAGCTAGAGCTCTTGAAAAATAAAATAAATTAGAAGATCTTTTAAAATAAAAGTATTTCTTATTTTTTTCCCGTGATAAACTGAACACCAAATGGATCTGCACCAACCTTCACTGCATAAACTGTTGTGTTATCTTTACTATGATCAACACTTATTGAAGTACTTGTTGTAAAGTTTAATAAAAGTGAATTTACATCTTCGTTTATATCAACTGGGTTAGTAAAATTTATAAAATAACCAATTTTAACAGCGTTAGATCTTTGTGTAGCAATTGTTTCATCAGACTGTAACAACGTAGAAGCTGCTTGCCCACCGACACCATTATTGTCTGATTCATAATCTACAAAGGCATTAAATGTTGTAGAACAATTTTCAGCAACATCACAAGCACCATTATCAATAGAGTCTATAATTTCATAAGAAAAATATTTAGTTGCGCTACTCCAATCATTTGGAACAGCACTACCACATTCCATTGTTAATGTTGATCGAGTACTACTGGTTGCAGCTGTAAAGGCTAATCCACTTGCATGTAAACCAGAAGTGTGCGTGTCAGCTGCAGTGCCCGTATATGTTGTAGCTTTACCATCCCTAGTATAACAAACCGCACCCTGTCCTGTAGCACCTCTCATAGCAACTGCTGTTGATCCATCTTTATCTATATAACTTTCAGTATGTTTTAATCCTATGTGATTATCAACAATAACTACTGCAAAGGGATAAATTCCAACTGGCAAAATTAAACTTTCATCTAATAAATCATCTGAAACACCAGGTTGAATGATAATCTCTTTCCCAGTACTTAATGTTGTTTCAAATACTGATCCTGAACAAGTTGATAAATCAGGACTACTATCTGAAATGTAGGGGTCTCTTGTGCAAAATAAAACCTTATAAAATGATACCTTGTAAAACAAGGGCTCTTCGACACAGTTGTTTTGTCCATAACCAGATGCCTCTAATCCATTTACTATATTATCATTACCACTAGATTGGTCAATATTGAGGCTTGTGCCTGTTCTAGCACACTCTCCTGCTTCAGATGATGAGTTAAATAAAAATATGACACTAGAAAAAAATATAATAAAAAAAAATAATTTTGATAAACTGCTTTTCATTTAAAACCCTCCTACTTTTACACCAGATTTAGAAATCTTAACTACTCTAATTTTATTTTCTCTTTTTACTGGTTGGTAAAGTTTATCACTTACATCTTCAAATTTTAAAAAGCTTTGTTTTTTCTTCTCTTTATTGTTTCCTAATCTTAATACAAATTTAATATTACCAAAATAACCATCATTTTTTTTATTATCATCTAAATAACCACCTTCAAATATAAAGTTTCCCAAACTAGCATTTACACCATATTTATTTCCTTTTTCTACATAGGTACTGTCATGATCTGGATTTTTAAATTTAAATGCATTTGCAAAAATATCAATATTGAACGGTAAGTGAAAATCTACTTGAGTATCCCAGCCATCTAAAACTTTTTCAGAACCCTCACTTGTAGTTCTAAACCCATTACTAAGTGCTTTATAAGAATTTCCCCTAATATCAAAAATACTTGAAACAAGCTCAGTACCAAAACCTACTCTTTCATGACCTTCATTAAATTGCTGATCATAAAAAAAGTTATATCCCATCAAAATTTTATTTTCATTTAAGAGCTGTCGAACTCCTAAACCAATATTAATAGTTTCATCTGAATCATGTATATTTAAACTGGTTTGATTAAAAACAGTGCCTGACTTGATTTTTAAAATTTCTGTAACGCTCATGATACTAAAGGTTGGCTTTAATTTTTCTCTTACCTGAATATCAAAATCTAAATATTTCATATTTTTAAAATTATTTTCTGCAAAATTAGCAATAGCCTCTGCAGTTTTGTTTGAAAACTCATTAATTTTTTGATTAACTTTATTATCGATTACGTCTGCAGAGTTAGCAGAAGTCAAAAAGAGACTTAATAAAAGTGAATAAATAATTTTTTTATTTAACAAAAGTATATAATTAATATTTTTAAAATTTAACTAATGTTACTTTATATAAGGGTCTTTTAATAATTAAAAGTTGAGAAAAAAACCTATATTGGGTCTTATTAATAACTAATAAAATGTATGTTTTCTTTTATTTTTTCCACTTTTTAAACCAATCATCTTTAGCATAAGTATGGAGATTATATGTACACCACTCATTCTTTCTACCTTTGAGTAATTTTTTATGAATGTATCTAGCAGGAATTTTAAAATTACCTGGGGGACTACCTCTTTTCATTTGTCCTAAAGCACATGCAATAGGCAGAGGGTCAAAAGGGTTGTCTGATGTTGGAGTTAAATAAACAGAGTCTTTTAAATCTGGACATGTCGAATCATCATGACCATAAAGTGCTTTTGGAAGTTGTAATCCTCCACCCCGTGCTAAAATTCCAGAACCCATGTGAGCTCCATCTTTTACTCCTTTTGTGCAAGGCATAGCAAAACCTAAACCGTGCAGCATTTCATGAATTATAATTTGGGGGTACTGAGAGCCAGCCCTACCTATAAAAATATATCCATGATGTGGGCCCATTTGTCCCCCATCTCCGCTAGCAGAGTCGGTAAAAGATAAATACATTTTTTTAGGGTTATTAAAACCATTTTTTGTTAGATAATAATCTGGATAATTTACATTCCATCCACCACTTCTTGCTTTTCTATCCATTCTAACAAAGGTCACATCCAGTTTTCCATCTTCCCTATAATCAAACTTAAACCTTTGTTTGTTTTTGGTCATTTTAAAAAAAGCATCATCAGCTTTTTTCATTACTTTCTCAATATAACCAGATATATCTCTTTGCTTATCTTTGGTTTTATTGTCTAAAAAATAAATTAAATGGAATTGAAAATCATCACTTACATCAGGTTGATCTTCAAAAAATCTTCCTGGTTTCTTATCTAATTCTTTTTTTTCTTCTATTAACACACTTGCATCAGCTTTTTTTGCTGCCATTTTTTCCTTGTCGTGTTTCCAAACAATTTCTTCATTAACTGCATACAAATAACATTCTTTACCCGTATGTTTCTTGGCATATTTCGTACATTGTTTATATGTTTTCTTATGAAGTTTTTCTAAATCCTTACCTTTATTAACTGCCCAGGAATAATTTACATAATCACAACTGGCATAGAGAACACTATTTACATTTTTTTTTGATAATTTTTTTAAATGTTTTTTTATAAATTTTTTGTTTTCCGATTTAAGACCACTATCACATCCTGAAATAGACGTTACTCCAGGTTCATCAACACCTGCATAAGCATTCCCACTTAACAACAAACCCAGAATGATGATCCCTAAAAGTTTTTTCATTTATTTTTTGTGGTTTGGTCAATCAAACTTTTTTTCCAAAAACTTAAGTACTCAGGCATAAATATTTTTCCATTATCACCCCCTACATGCGCACCTTTCCCAATACATTTTTCACGTTTTAGTCCTTTAAATATTTTTTTAAATGCCGCTTTAGGATTTTCTTTCGAAATTTTATCAAATTCTTTCTCAGATTTAAAAACACTATGCTTTAATAACATGTCTAGCCATTCCTTGTTCGCACTACCATCGTCCTCTGTATACCATGGTGGACATTTATAAAAAGTTTGAAAATTTTTTACAAATTCTGCATCAAAGTTACCTGTAAACATATGATGCCAACCTTCTCTAAGATCTATTTTAACGTTACCTCCATTAACGTTCATTTTTTTTGCCTGTTCTACACACGGACCATTTAAAGTAAGATCGTCAGCCATACCATGTACTAGCCACATTTTGGTTTCTTTTATAGGTTGCGGGTTTCTAAACATGCCAGTCATCCCACATTCTGGAGATCTAGGTTGAGCAGCAGCAAAATATAAATCTTTACTAACTAAAGCATCCCTAATTCTTTTTTCTCCTACCATCATTGAAATATTTCCTCCTCTAGAAAAACCAGAGATTCCAATTTTTTTATTATTAAACTTTGAATCTTTTGATAAATATTCTAATGCCATAAATGCATCAACATAAGTGGACCAGATACTTGCTTTAGATTGATCTCTGTATGTATGCTTTACACCTCTTGCAGAAAAATTATCTAAATACATTGTAGCAATTCCCATATCCAATAATGGCTTTTGTTGATCTCTCATAAATTCTAAATAATCTTCAGTAAATTCTTTTGCTCCTCCACTACTATGAACTAAAATTAAAACTGGAAATGGACCTTTACCCTTAGGAAGGGTTAATAATGCTTCTACTTCAATTGGCGTTTCTTTATACCATCCTTCTTTAATAGCTTTATAATTTACTGCTTGATATGATTGAATTTTAACTAACTCACCATTACCAAGTTGTTTTGAAAGTTTTTTTAAAGGTGTTTTTTTTGGTTTAATGTTATCTGCTGCAAACGTTGTATTAAAACACAACAAACCAATAACCACGATCCCTAAAATTTTTTTCATATATAAAATCCTACACGGAATTTATACAAGATACATTCTTAAATTTTTTGAAGATCAGCACATTGGTGGTTACGATGATATTAGAGCCCTTGAGAAAGAAAATAAATTACAAGATCTTTTAAGGTAATTTAAATTTTTATATAATTTGATCTAAAAATTATAATGCTGACAAATCAAAGTCAAAGAATGCACTATCAAATTTTTCCATTACATTTGAAGATTCCATAGCTAACGTCACACCTCTAGTATTATTATATTTAATTTGAATACCGGTTGTATCAGGGGTAATTTTTAAATCTAATGCCATAATTCCTTGAATACGACTAATTCCATTATCAGTTCCCTCTTTACAGCCCGTTACAGTATTTTTTATTTGATCTGGATCTGTACCTCCAACACCATTTACTAATGTACCGTCAGATTCTAGCAAATATGTGGCTACGTTTGCTGTTGTACCCTGAAAAGTTAGTAAATGATTGCAATCATTATCACTATCGTTTGTTAGTGTGTTAACGCCAATGGTTATTTCTGCTGCAGTTGCACCAGACGCACAACTAACATTTCCTTTAGCAAAAGTATTAATCTCTGTATGATATCCGTAAACAATGCCTTCGCTTGAAACTTTTGTTACACAAGTTGTTGTATTGTTAGTTCTATCACTTACGTTTCCATTAAAAGTTACACTTGTAGTAAATTTAAACGTAGAGCCCAATGTTATGATGCCATAAGAATAATTTCCATACGGTACAGCAGTGTAATCTGCGGCTGAACCTATTTGAGTACCAACCCCTTGAACAATTGATACTTCAGACCCAGTATCATTTTGATAAAAAGTAAAACAATCTGATCTATCAACAGTCGCTGATGTTGTTGGTCCTGTTGGTTTAGATGTACAAAACTCTACTCTATACCAACTTATCTTTTGACTATCAGGAGTAACTTCACAATTAGTAGTTCCTGGCTGTGTTATTACACTCCCAGCATTTCCAGTGCACTCAGGATTATTTCTAGCAACACTTCCTGATGGATCAAGAGCGTTTGCAATATTAAAATTAAAAACTGAAGCTAAAAAAGTTAAGAATAGTAAAATAAAAAATACTTTTATATTAAATGCTGCTTTCATATTAAAATCCTATCACGGTTAAGCTCATTTCTTTTTGTTTAACTATTAAATTTTGTCTTCTAACTTTAACAAATCTTTGATCAGCAACTGAAGTCAAATTATAAGCCTTGTCACTTATTCCAATTTTCTCCTGGTTATTATTACAACAAGTCCAAGTTAATCTTAAAAATTCATTATCTTTAGTGGGTCCATCGTTACTTCTTTTACCAACCTCAATATTAAAGCCTGAAAATTTTGCTTCTAAAGACATTTCATCTCCTTTTTGGTCAGCTACTCCACTTGCACCTTCCCAGTTAAAAGATCTTAAATAAAAATTTGTCCAAGGTAAATACGGCAAAGGTGCTCCGACCTCAACATCATGACCATTTAAAGCTTTTTCCTGTATATTGTCTAATCCTGATTGCCATCCTGATAAACCATAATATTGATTTCCTCTAAATGAACCAACGCTAGATATGGCTTCAATTCCAATACTTGCTCTTCGGTGATCATAATCAAGTTCGTGATCATAAAATAAGTTAACACCTAGAAATAGAGTATCGTCTTTATTTAATTTTCTTTTACCAATTCCTAAATTGATAGTTTCTCTACTATCATCTGATAAAAAAATACTTCCCTGAGTAAATAAAGTATTTTTTTCATCATTAATGTCTGACAAAGGCTTTACAACTAAAATGCTACCAACAACTTTATCTGATGTACCAGAGCTTAACTGAACCTCAACTGTCTCAAAATTTTGTTCCAAGGCACCATTAAGATACTCACTAAAATTATTTATAAATTTATTTTTGATGTCTGCTGCTTGAGCTGTGCTGAATACTGATAAAATAATTATAAATGAAGTAATTATAAATTTTTTGTACATAAACTAATTCTACTTTAAACAGGGATCTTTTGATAATCTAAAATTGAGAAAAAGACCCATTTTAGGTTTTTTTAATATTAAAAAATGTATACTTTAGGTTCAAAAAATAGGTAAAATATCATTATTACAGTATCTTTTAAAATTATTTTAGCAAAATTAGAAATAGCTAGTGCTGTTTCATTAGAAAATTCATTAATTTTATTTTTTACTGATTCTGCAGATATACTTACAGAATGAATAGAAATCATATAAATTAAAACTGTACTGATAAATAAATTCTTCACAAAAAATTTTTTATCAAATATAATCAATCTTTATACTTAAAAATAACTCAAAATAGATTCTTAGATAATGAAAATAGTAACAATTTATACAGGTCCACTTTGTGGTTTTTGCGATGCAGCAAAAAAATTATTAGCAAGAAACAATGCTGAATATAAAGAGATTAATATTTCAGCAGTTGATGGCGCAATGGATGAAATGATTACAAAAGCTAACGGAAAAAGAACAGTCCCTCAAATATTTTTTGATGATCAGCACATTGGTGGTTACGATGATGTTAGAGCTCTTGAAAAAGAAAATAAATTACTAGAACTTTTAAAATAAATTAATTTTTAGGCTTAAAAGTTAGACAAACACCGTTATTACAATATCTTTTGCCAGTTGGTTTAGGTCCGTCTTCAAAGATATGACCATGATGACCACCACATTTTTTACAATGATATTCCACTCGCTCATAACCTAATAAAGTGTCTGTTTTAGTTTCAAAAGCATCTGGTAGTGATTGATAGAATGAAGGCCAACCTGAACCACTTTCATATTTAGCATTTGAGTCAAATAATTTTTCACCACAATTAGTACAGTGATAACTACCTTCTCTCTTCTCGTGATTTAGTTCACTCGTACCAGGTGCTTCTGTTCCATCTTCAAATAAAACTAACTTTTGTTCAGCTGTAAGATCTTTATTAATTTTTTTTGTCATAAATTTATTCTAATACTCTTAAAGGTTTACCAGCAACACATGCCTCTAACCCTTCAATCATTTGTGTATAAAACACACTATAATTTTCTGCTGTTACATAACCAATATGTGGCATCAACAGTGCATTTGGTAAAAATCTTAGTTTGTTTCCTTCTGGTAAAGGTTCTTTTTCATAAACATCAAGTCCTGCACCAGCAATAACATTAGTTGATAACGCTATAATTAAATCATCCTCATTAATAATGGAACCTCTAGAGGTGTTAATTAAAAAAGCAGTTTTTTTCATTGAATCTAATTCTTTAAGTTTTATTAACTCTTTATATCTTTCTCCACCTTGAACGTGGATTGATATAAAATCAGAATTTTGAAATAAATCTTCTTTACTACATGGAAGTACACCAAGTTCTTTACAAGTATCTAAGTTTAAATTTTCACTCCAGGCCATAACCTCCATACCAAAAGCTTTACCAATTTTAGCAACATGTGAACCAACTCTTCCAAGACCTACTAAACCTAAAATTTTTCCCTTAAGTTCAAGGCCAATAGTTGATTGCCAATAACCTTGATACATATTATCAATTTCTTCTTTAAAATTTCTAGCTAGTCCCAAGATTAAACCCCAAGTTAATTCTGTTGTACCTGCAAAATCAATCTCAGTTCCACACACTATAATTTTTCTCTTTTTAGCAGCAGCTAAGTCTATCGCTTTATTTCTTGAGCCACTTGTAATGATATATTTAAGATCATTAAGATTATCGATTAAATTTTTTGTGATGGGAGTTCGCTCTCTCATTATTAATAATGCTTCAAAGTCTGCTAATTGCTCTATTGCATCTGCTTCATCTTCAAAGGGTTCGCTAAATATTTTAAATTCATATTTTCCTGATAGTTTTTTTAAATCAACAAACTCATGAGACACGTTTTGGTAATCATCTAAGATAGCAACTTTAAGCATTTTTAATCTTTCTATTTGATAAAAGAATTCCTATTAAAATAAATATTGCGCCTAACATATGATAAAACATAAATTTTTCATTAAAAATAATCATTGCCATAATTGCACTTAAAATAGGCATCATATGTAAAAAAACACCTGCTCTATTGGCACCGATTAAAGCAACGCCTTTTATCCAAAAAATAAAAGAAGCAAGACCTGGAAATAAAACTACATAAAATAAAATCAGGTAAAAGTTTTGATTTAAAACAATTCTAAAGCCCATTTGATATTCTATAAAGTAAATTGGTATTAAGAAAATAAAGCCAAATGAAATTACTACCTCTAGTAACCCTAGTTGAGATAATTCGTGTTTTTTTTTTTTTAATAGAGCAGAATAAGTTGCCCAAGAAAGCATTCCGAAAACCATTGTAATGTCACCTTTGTTAAAATCTAAGTTCATTAATATTCCAAGATTTGCTTTAGTTATAATTAAAACAACTCCAATAAAGGAACATGTAACTCCTAGTATTTGAAAAAAATTAGTTTTTTCAATTTTTAAAATTGATGAAATGAAAATGATCATCACTGGTATTGTTGATATCATCAATACTCCACTAATCACCTGAGTAAAGTTTAAAGAATAATATACAATTGAATTAAATATAGTGACACTTGTTATCCCAAGAACTGTGTAATATTTATAATTTTCTAAAATATAATTTCTTTTTCTTATTATTTCTTGAATCGTAAATGGTGCTAAAATCAACCAAGCAAAAAACCATCTATAAAAATTTAATGAAAAAGGTGGTACCTCATATTGGCTTGCAAATTTTCCAACTAAGAAATTTCCAGACCAAAATAAAGTTGCAAAAAATAAAAAAACATAAGCAAGATTATGTTTATTAATCACTTAGCTAAACCTATGAGAGCTATATGGTTTTAAATTTAAGTTTGTATTTTCTTCAGCTATCATTCCTGATATTATTTTCCCTGAAATAGGTCCTAATGTCCATCCTAAATGATGATGTCCAAAACAATAAAAAACATTTTTATATTTTTTTGAAGGTCCTATTACTGGTAAGTAATCTGGCAGTGTTGGTCTAAAACCAAGCCACTCATCTTCATGTTCAGGTAAATCACCCATCATATATTTTGCATTATTAATCAAATTTTTAACTCTTGATTTTGATAATGGATTATCTAACCCTCCAAATTCGACAGTACCTACTACTCTAAGTCCTTGTTCCATGGGCGTAATGCCAAATCCTCTATTTTGGAAAATTACCGGTCTACTTAAAAGATGATCACAATCTTTAAAATGAACATGGTACCCTCTTTCAGTATCAAGAGGTATTCTTTCATCCAAATTGTCTGTTAGTTTTTTTGAAAATGAACCACAGGCAATTACAATTTTGTCAAAAAGAAAGCTTTGTGTTTCAGCTTTTATAACTGGTTTTTCATCATCAAAATTTATGTCTTTAATATTCATTTTTAAAAACTTGCCACCCTTTTTTAAAAAAAGATCATAAAGTTTTAAAAGAATTTTTTTAGGATTTCTAGCGTGTCTACCGTATTGATAATAAACACCTCCATGATAAATAGGTTTTATATTTGGTTCTAAATCATGAATTTCTTTTGGTGTTACTTCTTGCTGATCAACACCCAGTTCATTTCTAACATTAATTTCAAGTTCTCTACTTTTCAAGTTTTGATCATTCCAAATATATAAAATACCTTTTTTTTCAACCAATCCTCCAAGCTCTATATCATCAAATAATTCATCATAAGCAGGTAGAGCTAAATCTAAAATTTGATGCATATTTTTAGCAGTGTGCATCATTTTTTTTGTTGTGCAGTTTCTTATAAATTTTAAAAACCAGGGTACCATTTTTGGAACATAGTTCCATTTAAGTGCAAGTGGTCCTGTAGAGCTTAAAAGCATTGCGGGGACATCACTTAAAACATCAGGTCTATTTATTGGAACAGATGCATATGGAGAAAAGTGGCCGGCATTACCATAGGATGCAGCGGGACTTCCTGGCTCATCTCTGTCAAAAATTGTAACACTAAAACCTTTTTTTTGTAAAAATAATGCATTGGAAATGCCCTGAATGCCAGCACCCACAATTCCAATCTTTAAATTTTTTTCCATAACACTTTATATAATTCTTAAATTTAAATATCCTCGCGACAAATTCGACAAGTAAAGTATTAAAGTACTTAGGCTATTAGCTGCTTATTGTTAATCTTTGCACTCATAGCAATTGCAAATCCAATCATTGTTGCAAGCATTGAAGATCCTCCATATGACATAATTGGTAGTGGCGATCCTACTATAGGCAATAAACCCAAAACCATAGACATATTTACTGTTACATAAAAAAATATTGCAGACCCATAACCATAACAAAAAAGTTTAGCAAAATAGCTTCTTGAGATTGCACCAATTCTTAATACTCTATAAATAATGATTATATAAATTAGCAATAAACCTAGAGACCCCAAAAAACCATGCTCCTCAGCAAATAAGGTAAAAATAAAATCTGTATGCTTTTCTGGTAAAAATTCTAAATAACTTTGAGTTCCCTTTAAAAAGCCTTTACCACTTAAGCCTCCAGATCCAACTGCTATTTTAGATTGAATAATTTGATAGCCCGCACCTAAAGGATCCCTATCTGGGTTAAGGAATGTTAAAATTCTAAGTTTTTGATAAGGTTGTAAAAAAGCAATAGCAAAAGGCATTGAAATTAATAAAACTATAAATGAATATATAAAATATTTAATATTAATTCCTGCAAGCCAAATAACTACTAATCCACTTAATGCAATTAAAATTGAAGTTCCCAAATCAGGTTGAGTAATAACAAGTATAATTGGTAAAATTAAAATTATTAATGCAACAAACATAGTTTGAAAACTATTAACTTTATTGAGTTGTATACGGTGATAATATTTAGCAAGACATACTATTATTGCAATTTTCATTAATTCAGATGGTTGTAAATTAATAAAATATAGATTTATCCACCTTTGTGATCCTGAAGCTTTAATGCCGTATAAAGAGGCCCAAAGTAAAAGAAATAAAACTACTACATAAAATAAATAAGCAAAGTAATGCCAAAATTTAATATTCAAAAATGACATAAAAATCATCATTGTAAAAAATATTAAAAATTTTGAAATATGACTTTTGCTATGAAATAAAATTTCACCTCCGTCTGTTGAGTACATTGATAAGGCGCTAATCAATCCAAGTAATAAAATACAAATTAGCAAAATATAATCAAAATTTTTTAACTTTTGAAAAAAAGTGGGCTGTGTATTAAATGAATTATATTGCATTTATATTTCTAAATCATTTTGTTTACTCTGTTTTTCTCTTAATTCGTGTCTGTCTATAATTAATTTAAAAAGTTTTTTTGCAATTGGTGCTGCAGTTGAGCTTCCAGATCCACCATGCTCAATTACTATGCTTAATGAATATCTTGGATTTTTGTATGGTCCAAACGCTATGTATAGAGCATGATCTCTTTCATTATAAGGAATTTCAAATGTTTTTAAGTCAAGCTCTCTATCTAATTTTGTAATCCGTCTAACTTGTGATGTTCCTGTTTTTCCAGCAAATTGATATTTAGGATTATCAATTCTTGACTTATAAGAAGTTCCTCTAATTTCATTTGTAGATGCAAACATCGCATCACGAACTAGGTTTATATTTTTAGAACTTTTAAACAAGGTTTCATGTTTTTCTTTATTTAAAAGATCCAAAAGGCTTTTTGCATCTTTCAATCTTTTATCTTTATTATTTAATTTTTTTCTATTTTCATGCATTATGAATTTAATTTCCTCTGCTGTTTTACCATCGTCTTCTGCTACTATTTTTGGATAAATCTTAAACCCTCCATTTGCAAGCTGGGCTGTCATGAGACATAATTGTAGTGGCGTTGTTTGAGTATAGCCTTGTCCAATACCTGTAATTAATGTTTCACCTATAACCCAACCTTTCCCCAAATTATTTTTTTTCCATTTGGTGTCAGGAATTAATCCTTTTTTCTCATTGCTAAATGTTTCATTTAAAACTTTTTCGCCAAGTCCAAATTTTATAGATGTTTCTTTTAATCGGTCTACACCAAGCTTTCTTGCAATCTCATAAAAGTATGTATCACATGACTGCTTCATCGCACTTTTTAAATCTACAATACCATGTCCTTTTTTTTTCCAACAATGGTAAGTTTGACCATACATTTCAATTTTTCCTTTACAGTTAACTTTAAAATTTTCATCAATAATTTTATTTTCTAATGCTGATAAAGCTACCATTGGTTTAAATGTTGAGCCTGGCGAATATAAGCCTGATAAAGTTTTATTAACCAATGGCTTTAATGGATTGTTTCTAATTAATTGCCAATCATCTTGGTTAATCCCAAAAAGAAATAAGTTAGGGTCAAACGATGGTGATGATTGCATGGCAACTATTTCACCTGTATAAATATCCATCACACTTATTGACCCAGCCACATCTTTTAAAAGCTCACTACATAGTTTTTGAATTTCTGTATCTATTGTGAGCTTAATTGTCTTGCCATTTAATCCATCGTTATGATCAAGTTGCCTAATTCTTTTTCCATAAGCATTAACCTCATATCTTTGTACTCCATTAGTTCCAATTAGTTCATTTTCAAAAGTTTTTTCTAAACCAGTCTTTCCAACTTTAAGTCCTGGTACATGTGTTTTTTTTATAATTTTGTTATTTAAAATATCTTTCTCACTAGCTTCACTTACATAACCCAAAACATGAGTATAATTTTCACTGAATGGATAATTACGCGAAACAGAAAGAACTGGTTTAGCTCCTACTAAATCGTGCAAGTAATAATTTACTTTTGTAAACTGTTCCCAAGTTAAATTTTTTGAAATAATTATAGTTTCCCAAGACTTTTGTTTATTTTTCTGTTTTATTATTTTTTTAAAATCATTATTACTGATTGATAGAATATTTTTTAGTCTCACCATCAAATACTTAAAGTCTTCTACTTCCTCTGGAATTACATGTAGTTGATATACTTTTAAATTACCGGCAATAATATTTCCAAAATAGTCTAAAAACTCACCTCTAATTGGAGGCAATCTCCATTCACGTAATCTGTTTTTATCAGACAGTGTTAAATATTTTTTGTTCTCTGTAATTTGTAATGAAAATAATCGAGCTATTATTCCAGTAAACACGACAAACTTAGCAGCGCCAATAATAAACATTCTTCTATTGATGGTTTGAACTTTTTTTACACCAAAATTTTCACCCAGCATTATTACTGCTCACAAAATAGCGTTCAAAAAAATCAAATAAATTTGAAAATAAAAAATAAAATAAAAAAGTGAATGTAATATTTATTATTTGGTCAAAATAATTTAACTCAAAATTAAAAATAAACTTTAAAGATAAAAACAATAATGAATTTATAATTAAAATTGTTAAAAGAAAAAATATACAATCTTTTAATAAACTTGGTCTTAAAGTGATATTTCTAAGATAGGAAGCTGCAACACAAAGTATTAAGTACATTAAACTACTTAATCCAATTGGAGTTCCTATCACAACATCATTAAA
>CAJQRP010000043.1 GCA_905612365.1 uncultured Candidatus Pelagibacter sp.
TAACAAATTTATCTATAATATTTTCTTGGTTATTTTCTTTATTTTTAAAAACAAAATCATGAAAATTAATCATAAATTCATTAAAGTGAAATCTTTGTTTAGTTTTATCAAAATTATTATAAAAAAAATTCAATATCATGGTTTTGCCCACACCAACATCGCCCTGTAAATAAAATCCTATTTTAGAATTTTGTTTATCAAATATTTTTTTTAAAAGTGATTTATTGAAGTTCTGATTGTAAAATAAATTCAGCTCTTCTATTAAGTCTAGTTGATTGGGATTAATTTCTAAATTATTTTTTTTGCAATAATTTAGGAATGATTTATTTAAATTCATTTTTCTTTAAAATCTATACCATACTCTGACCTGGGCCCTTTTCTTAATCCAAAAGGTCCAGATATAAAAAGTGTAAGAGGTTTTGTTTCTGGTTTAATATCGACTCTATGCAGATTATTTGCTGACCTAAAACCAATGTATCCAGCTGGTCTCCAAAATCTTCCAGTATTTAATGTTTCCCAATAACCACATCTTAATATGATAGTTATATATGGAAATATATGATTATGGACCCCTTCCCCATGATCATCGGCTAACATTTCATGTAATAGAATATTAAATGGAAACCATTTTGGTCTATGTCTTAATAAAACATAATATCTATTCATCCAAGGTTTGGCTTCATTGAATTTGGGGTGAGAAGGGCCTCTATCTAAAACAACTTTTTTTCTTCCCAATTTATCAAGTAACTCAAGAAACATTATTAATTAAATTTAATAATAGAACCATTGCTTATTAAAAAAAGTTTATTTTCATTTATAAATGGTTTTGAAATTTTACCACTTGAAATTTTAATTGTTTCAAGAATACTACCTTCATTGCCATTTATTATTATTAATTTCCCATCATCATTGGTTAAATAAATCTTGTTCATGCCCACAAAAAAACCTGTAGGTTTAATTTGACCTCTTTTTATCTTTTTATAATTTATAAACAAATCATTAATTCTGATTATATTTCCTGTTTTTTTATCAGCTATGTACAAATATCCTTTTTCAGAAACAGTTATTAAAAGCTTACCAATAATGACAGGTTTAAGATTGGAACTAATTTCAGTTTTCCAATTAATTAATCCTGATTCTGTATCAATAGAGTAAAATTCATTTTTATTATTAGAAAAGAATATTGTATTTTCATTGATCACCAATTCTGAATTTGATAATTGAAATGCATTTTGACCAATATTGTTATTTTGTGTGGGTAGTTGCCAAATAAGTTGACCAGATTTTATACTTACAGCAGTGATGTCTCCAATTGAGTTATTAAAATAAATATTTTTTTCATCAAGAGCAATTGATATTTTTGTATTTGATTTTGTTAAAGATTCTTCAGTCTTTAAATTCCATACTTCTGATCCATCTTGAATTGATATTGACCTTAGAATATTTTTATAATCTACAACATAAAAAACATCGTCTTTTATTTTAATATTGGAATTGAAGGGAACTATATTTGTTTTTGTCCATAATAGTTCGCCTGTATCAATATTGATTGCATAGTACTTTGCCACATTATCTGTTACAATTAATGTATTGTTTTTTATAGCAAAGTTTAATCTTGGATTTATTTTTTTTTCACTTTTATTGTAAAAGTTATTTTCCCATACTATTTTTTGATTTTCATCATAAAAAATAATTGTTCCTTTATTGTCATAAAAAATTAAATCTTTATTATAAAATAAAGGGCTTGGACTTATAAAAACAAAGTCATTGAATTTAGAAAATTTATATTTTCCAATTCTTTGTAAATCACCCTCATATGCGAGTTCTCCACTGTCATTTTGATTATTTAAACTATTTTGATTGAGCTTTTCACTGGATATCTTAATGTACAAATTTGCATTAAACTCTAGTTCAAGTCTTGTTTGTTTTGTTAAAATAGTTTTATTATTTACGATCGGCGCTTCTTTTTTATTATCTTTACCAAAAAATCCTAATTTTTTATTTGCTGAACAGTTGTTTAAGATTATGAGAATTAATATTGATAATAGTACTTTATTCACCAAGATCTCTATTTAATCTCTTTTGTGACTCATTTTTAATTGTGACGCTAGCATTAGGCAAAACTAAAATCTGGTTAAAAAACTCTTTAGCTTTTTGTTTTTCATCTTTTGAGTAAAAAAATTCTGCTAGTAAATATAATGCGTGGGATTTCCAAATACTTTCAGAATTAATTACTGGATTAAGTATTTTCAATAATTCATTTTCACTTACAAAGTCTGAGTTAAATAATGCTTTTTTATATATAATTAAATTCTTGATTTCATTTTCAAGGTTTGTTTTTTCAATTAACTCGTTAAATAATATATTTATCTCATCATTGTTTTCTAATAAATTATTATCTAACAAGTGGTACAAGGCTAGTGGAGAATAAGTTGCGTCATTGCTTTTTATAACATTAACCATTTCATCAATTATTTTTTGTTTATTTTCAGGACTTAGATCTATTAAAGCTAAGTTATATTGATTTGCTAATTTAATTTTGGTTCTTTCTTTAGATTTTTCAAATGATAGATACCCAATTATAATTACTAATATTATTGAGACAATTATTATAAGTTTTTTTTTATTATTTATAAAAAAATTCTTTATTCTTTCATTTCTTGCGTTTGAATCTATGATTGTAATTTCTTCGTCCATTTTTATATCATGTTCCTTAATACATATTGAAGTATTCCACCATTCTTATAATACTCTAATTCGTTTTTAGTGTCTATTCTACAAAGAGTTTTAATTTTTTTAATATCTCCAGAGGCATATTTTATTTCAACCTGAACATGATCTGATGCATTTATACCCTCTTCTATTTGAAGAACGGTTATTAACTCTGATCCAATTAATTTTAAGTTTATCCTGTCGTTTCCTTCAGTGAATTGAAGGGGTAATACACCCATTCCAATTAAATTAGATCTATGAATTCTTTCAAAGCTTTCTGCTATTACAACTTTTACACCTAATAACTTAGTTCCTTTGGCAGCCCAATCTCTTGACGATCCTGTTCCATATTCTTTTCCACCTATAACAGCAAGGTCTGTTCCTCTTTTTTTATATTCCTCTACAGCGTTATAAACTGGCATCACTTTTTCTTCTGGATATAGTTTTGTGAAGCCGCCCTCTGTTCCAGGCGCCATTTCATTTCTTATTCTAATATTTGCAAAAGTTCCTCTCATCATTACTTCATGATTGCCTCTTCTTGATCCATAGGAGTTATAATCTGCTGGAAGTATTTGATGTTCCATAAAATACTCACCTGTTGGACTTTCTCTTTGAATATTCCCTGCTGGAGAAATATGATCAGTTGTAACCATGTCTCCTAAAATCAAAAGTGGTCTTGCGTCTTTAATAGGTTTAAACCCTTCTGGCAGATCAGATAAATTTTCGAAGAAAGGTGGTTTTTTTACATAAGTTGAGCCAGAGTCCCAATTGTAAATACTTGTATTTTCAGTTTTAATTTCTTGCCATTGCTTTGGTCCTTCTGAAACATGTGAATATCTTTTAACAAACATCTCTGCGTTAAGAGATTCTCTTAATGTGTCTTCAATTTCTTTATTTGATGGCCAAATATCTTTTAAAAAAATATCTTTACCCTCTTTACTTTTTCCTAAAGGTTCCTTGTATAAATCAAATTCCATATGACCAGCAAGTGCATAAGCTACCACAAGTGGTGGTGATGCTAAATAATTAGCTTTTATATGTGGTGATATTCTTCCTTCAAAATTTCTATTTCCAGATAAAACTGATACAGCGTAGATATTCTCTTTCTCAATCGCATTAACAATTTCTTCCGGTAAGGGACCTGAGTTTCCTATACAAGTTGTGCAACCATATCCAACTAGATTAAAACCAAGTTTATCTAAAAATACATTTAATCCTGCTTTTGCCAAATAATCAGTTACAACTTTTGATCCTGGTGCTAATGAAGTTTTTACCCATGGTTTAGTTTCTAAACCAAGTTCAACTGCTTTTTTTGCTAATAACCCAGCTCCAATTAATACATTGGGATTAGATGTATTAGTACATGAAGTGATGGCTGCAATTAATATTGATCCATCCTTAATTTCATAATCTGTCCCAGAAACTTTTGAGATACTTTTTTCTTTTCTTTCAGTTGCATCTTCAAGAACTTTTTTAAATCCTGTAGAGGCATCTGTTAATAAAACTTTGTCCTGAGGTCTTTTGGGTCCTGAAATTGTTGGTACAATTGTTGACATATCTAATGACAATGTATCAGTGAATTCAATTTCATCACTTGCCCACAACCCCTGTTCTTTTGCATACTTTTCAACTATATTTACTGTATTTTCCTCTCTTCCTGAAAATCTTAAATATTTTAATGTCTCGTTATCGATTGGAAAAAAGCCGCATGTCGCACCATACTCTGGTGCCATATTCGCAATTGTTGCTCTATCAGCAAGAGTTAAATTCTTTAAACCTTCCCCATAAAATTCAACAAATTTTCCAACAACACCTTTATCTCTTAACATTTTTACAATAGTTAGGACTAAATCTGTTGCAGTAGTACCTTCTGGCATTTTATTCTTAACTTCAAATCCAATTACTTCAGGAATTAACATGGAAATTGGTTGACCCAACATTCCAGCTTCAGCTTCTATTCCACCAACACCCCATCCAAGAACAGATAGGCCATTAACCATAGTAGTATGACTATCGGTACCAACTAACGTGTCAGGAAATAAATAGTCCTCATCATTAAATTTTTCAGACCAGACTACTTTTGATAAATATTCTAAATTAACTTGGTGACAAATACCTGTTCCAGGAGGAACAATTCTAAAGTTATTAAATGCTTGCTGACCCCATTTTAAAAAAGAGTACCTTTCTCCATTTCTTTTAAATTCAATATCCACATTTTTTTCAAAAGAGTCTGCACCAGCAGACTTGTCTACTTGCACTGAATGGTCAATAACAAGATCTACTGCTGATAGCGGATTAATAGTATTTGGATCTTTATTTTTTTCTTTAACAGCTTCTCTCATAGCTGCAAGATCAGCAACCGCTGGTATTCCTGTGTAATCCTGTAACAAAACTCTAGCTGGTCTATAAGCTATTTCAGTTAATGATTTTTTTGTCTTCAGCCATTCCTTAATTGCTTCTATTTGGCTTTTAGTGACTGATAGGTCATCTTCGTATCTTAATAAATTTTCTAATAAGACTTTAAGGGATTTTGGAAGTTTTGAAATACCATCTAAACCATTTTTTTCTGCTTCAGATAAAGAGTAATATTTATATTTTCTATTGTTGATATCAATAGATTTTAAAGAATTATAAGAATTTTTATTACCCGGTTTCATATTATAAATAAAAAGTTGTGATACAGCTTAATAGAAGCAGTGACATAGCATAATTAAACAACTTAATAAATTTATCATTTGTCGCGAATTTACTCATAAATTTACCTATAAGCACCCAAAAGATGATGCTAATTATTGCAAATACGAAAGCAACACCAATTACCCATAAAGAATAGTTTAAAAAATTATTTCCTGCCTCTACATAAGTTGATACAGATATTATTGCTACGATTACACCTTTCGGATTTAAAAATTGATACATAAAAGTTTCAATAAAAGTTACAGGATTGAGACTCCTTTCTTCGGTGCTAGTTTTAGAAAATGATATTTTATAAGCCAAGTAAATAAGAAATACGGTTCCTGTGAATATTAATGTTTTTTGAATTATTGGATAAAGCTTAAATAAATTTATTAATCCAAAATTTATAATAGTAATCATTGTAGTGAATCCAAAAATGACCCCCAACATAAGTGGTATAGTTTTTTTTATTCCATGGTTAAAACCTGAGTGTGAAGCAACAATATTATTTGGTCCAGGTGAACAACTGGTTACAAACATAAACAAAGAAAGTGACAAAATTTCAGGATGCATATTTATGCAATAGGTAATCCGTTTTCAGATTCTTGAGATGGATGAATTAATATAACTTTACCTTCTTTATCAATCGAACCTAAAATGAGAACTTGTGAAACAATACCTGCAATATTTTTCTCAGGAAAGTTACAAATACCCACAACTTGTTTTCCTTTTAAATTTTCTTCATTATAATAATGAGTTATTTGAGCTGAAGACTGTTTAATTCCTATTTCTTTTCCAAAATCAACTTCTATAACTAAAGATGGTTTTCTTGCTTTTTCATTTTTTTTTACAGTTACTACCGTTCCAACTCTAATATCTATTTTACTAAAGTCATCATAGGTTATTTGTTCTTTCATATATTTAATATATAGTAGATGTTATTTATGAGTACAGAAAATAGTTCAGATCAATTATTTAATAAATCAGTTAAAATTTTAACTGATTTAATTGCATTTAAAACAATATCTGGAGAAGATAACAGCTCTTTGATTAACTATTGTGATAAAATTTTAAAAAAACTAGGTGCAACTTCATTTAAAACTTTTGATGATGAAAAAAAAAGAGTTAATCTTTTTGCAACCTTAAAAGCTAAACACTCTAGTGATAAAAAACCAATAATTTTATCTGGTCATACAGATGTAGTTCCAGTTTCAAAGGGATGGAGTACAGATCCATTTATAGCAACCATAAAAAATGACAAACTTTTCGGTAGAGGTGCTTGTGATATGAAGGGTTTCATTGCTTGCACACTTGCATTTGCACCAATTTATTCAAAGGCAAATTTAGATAGAGACATTCATTTTTCTTACACTTTTGATGAAGAAACTGCATGCATAGGGGCTCCTATTCTAATTGAAGAATTAAAAAAAAGAGGAGTTAAAGATGGAATTTGTATTATAGGTGAACCAACTAATATGAAGATCATAGATGCACATAAAGGATGTTATGAATACACAACTTATTTTGAGGGTTTAGCGGGACACAGTTCTGCTCCTCACAAAGGTGTGAGTGCTGTTGAATATGCTTCTCGGTATGTAAATAAATTAATTGAATTAAGGGAAAAATTGAAGGAAAGAGCACCTAAAGATTCAATATTTGACCCTCCTCATTCAACTCTTTCAATAGGAGGAATTTTTGGTGGCGTAGCGCATAATGTAATCGCTGATAAGTGTCATGTTAACTGGGAAACAAGACCAGTAGTTAAAGAAGATGGTATTTTCTTAAATGCTGAATTAGATAAATATGCAAATGAAGTACTTTTACCTGATATGAAAAAAGTTTTTCCCAACTCTTCTATCACAAAAAAAATTATTGGTGAGGTTACAGGATTTGATAGAGATGAAAAATCAAATGCTTGTGAATTAGTTTCAAGTTTGACTGGTGACAATTCAAGAGAAGTTGTTTCTTTTGGAACTGAAGCTGGATTATTTCAAGAAATAGGAATAAGCACTGTTGTTTGTGGACCAGGTTCAATTGAACAAGCACATAAAATTGATGAATTTATAATTCTTGATGAATTAAAAAAATGTTTGAATCTACTTGAGAGGATAAAAGATAACTCTGTTGTGAACTAATCGTTCCAACCGCTTACTACTTTAACTTCTAAATATTCTTCTAAACCTAATTTACCAGCTTCACGGCCAATTCCTGAGTGTTTATAACCACCAAAAGGAGCATCAGGCGCTAAACCAGCACCATTAATATCAACCATTCCTGATCTTAATTTTCTAGCAACTCTGTTTGCTTTTTCCTGATCTTGAGTTTGAATAAAATTTAACAATCCATAAGGAGTATCGTTTGCAATTTCAATTGCTTCTTCCTCTGTTTCAAAGGGTATAATTGATAAAACTGGTCCAAATATTTCTGTTCTTGCAATTTGCATTTTGTTATTAACATCTGCAAATGCAGTAGGTTTAACAAAATAACCTTTGTCTAATCCCTCTGGTTTGCCCGTTCCACCAGCAACTAATTTAGCCCCTTCATCAATACCAATTTGAATTAACGCTTGAATTTTATCAAATTGAGTTTTTGAAACAACAGGTCCAATATGATCACCTTCTTTTGTTGCAACATCAACCTTCATTGAGTTAGCAAAATTTTTTACTCTTTCAACAGTGTCTGCATAAATTGATTTTTCAACCAACATTCTTGTTGGAGCATTACAAGATTGTCCAGAATTTCTAAAACATCTTAATGCACCTCTTTCAACAGCTTCTGCATCTGCATCTTTGAATATAATGTTTGCTCCTTTTCCACCAAGTTCAAGGCTAACTCTTTTAAAATCACTTGCTGCATTTTGAGAGATTAAAGCACCTGCTCTGGTTGAGCCCGTAAATGAAATCATGTTTACATCTGGGTGACTTGTTAATGCATTTCCAGTAACCGCACCATCTCCATTTACTAAATTGAATACACCTTTTGGTAATTTAATTTCGTCAATCATTTCTGCTAAAATCATCGATGATAATGGAGCTATTTCAGATGGCTTAAGCACCATTGTACAACCAGCAGCGATAGCTGGAATTACTTTTAGACAAGTTTGATTCATTGGCCAATTCCATGGAGTAATTAATGCACAAACTCCTTTTGGTTCATGTAAAATATTATTATTAAGAGCATGTTCTCCTAATTTTGCTTCAAACGTATATTCTTTTAAAACTTTTATATAAGATTTTATATGACTGGCTCCAGTTCCAGCTTGCAATTGTGTTGAAAAATCAATTGGTGCTCCCATTTCAAGAGTGATGGCATTAGCCATATCCTTCCATCTTTTTTTATAAACTGCATACAAAGCTTCTAGATATTCTAATCTCTCTTCTTTAGAAGAAAACGCCCATGTTTCAAATGCTTTTTTAGCTGCATTTACAGCAGCACTTACATCTTCAACTCCACCCAAAGATATAACTGCACACTCTTCTTCTGTTGAAGGGTCTATTACTTTTAAATCGTTTAATTTTTTTGGAGAAACCCACTCACCGTTAATATAAAATTTTTTCTTATCTAGCATTTTTGAAAAATATCTTATCTTTTAACTTTTGCAAACAAATTAGTTAACTCATAAACAATTGTTGCTGCTGCTAAAGATGTAACTTCTGCATGATCATATGCAGGGGAAACTTCCACAACATCTGCTGAAATTAAATTTAATCCTGATAAGCCTCTTATCACATTAACCATTTCTCTAGTAGTCATGCCTGCAATTTCAGGTGTACCAGTTCCTGGTGCAAAAGCAGGATCTAAAACATCTATATCAATAGATAAATAAAGTGGATTGTTACCTACTCTTTTTCTTATTCTTTCTACTATTTTATCTATTCCTTGTGTTTGAAACTCATCACAGTGAATAATTTTAAAACCAAATTCTTCATCATTTTTAATATCGTCCCTGCTGTAAAGAGGTCCTCTAATTCCAACATGCATTGACGCATCATCTAGAAATAAATTTTCTTCTCTTGCTCTTCTAAAAGGTGTTCCGTGTGTATAAGGAGTACCAAAATAAGTATCCCAGGTATCTAAATGTGCATCAAAATGCACCAAAGCAACCGGTCCATTATTCATTTTATTAACAGCTCTTAGTAATGGAAGTGCTATTGTATGGTCTCCACCTAAACTAATAATACCACCAACTTTATTTAATAATTCATTGGCACCTTCTTCAATTTGTTTAATTGCCTCATCTATATTAAATGGATTACAAGTTATATCTCCAGCATCTGCAACTTGCTGAACTTTAAAAGGTTCAACATCATAACTTGGATGATAATTAGTTCTCAAATGTCTCGATGCTTGCCTGATACTCATTGGACCAAATCTGGCTCCTGGTCTGTAACTAGTTCCTGCATCAAATGGTATTCCAACAATTGCTACATCACAACTTTCTACATCTCTTAGTTCTGGTAATCTTGCAAATGTAGATGGCCCAGCAAATCTTGGAACTTTAGTTCCACTAACAGGTTGAATTGGGTTTTTATTTCTTTCTTTTTTCATTTATAAATAAAATGTACCATATTCTTTGATAATGGAATATCTTCTATCTTTATGATTAAGAACTCAATAAGAGCCATTTTGTTATTAATTATTTATATTACCCCACTAAAAGCCAATACCATTTACAATCTCATCAAAATACCCAAC
>CAJQRP010000044.1 GCA_905612365.1 uncultured Candidatus Pelagibacter sp.
TTATCTTTTGTATCTAAGGTTAAAATTAAAATAATCCCTCCCACTTCTAAACTCGCGTTTGAATAGTTTAATATCTTTTTAATATCTCTTAAATTAAAAAAATGAATAGTTTGTTTAATTAATATTAAATCAAATTTCTTTTTATTATTTCTAAGATATTTAATTGCATTTGTTTTTTTAAAAGTAATTCTTTTATCAAAATCTTTGTGATTTTCAATATCAATTCCGATTGGCTTATTTATTAATTTAAGTTTAGAGGATAATGAACCCATTATCTTACCACGACCACATCCAATATCTAAAATTTTTGAGTGTTTATTTAATTTTTTTTGTTTTACCAAAAAAATATTGAAGGACTGGATATATTTTGTAGATGAAATCCAAGTTTTGTTGTCCCAATTTTTAATACTTAACATTACTTAATTTAAAACATTTTAACTTATATTTAAATAAAGTATTAGTTATTGATGTTTGATAAATTGCATATATTTCTTGGCGCAACTGTTGCAGATGCCGCAGCAAGACCTTTGCATTGGGTGTATGATAAAAAAAAACTCAATTCCTATATTAAAGGAAAAAAAAATATTGCTTTCTTTAAACAAAATAGATCTCCATTTTACTCCATTAAAACAGGCGAAGTTTCTGGATACAACGATGTAGGTCAGGTGATGTTTAAAACATTAACAAAAACCACTAATCATAATGAAGTTATTAAACTTTTTAAAAAGAATATTGTCAAAAATTTTGGACCAGGCTCAAAGTACTGGAAAAACTTATCTTTAAGAAAAAAATATAAAAAGATTAAATGGAAAACAGCAATGAAAGGCCCATGGATTCATCAAAATATCTTAGAAACTATCAAAAACATTAAATTAAAAAAAAATATTACAGGTGGTACTAAAGTTAATGAGTCTGATGGATATTGTGCAAGTTTACCCTTTTATTTTTCGAATAATTCTGACCAAAAAACAAAAGAAATTATAAGAACAGTTGCAAATGGCAAAATTAGTGAACAGTTTGCTATGGCAAAACTTAAGATTATTGAGTTAGCTGATAAAGGAGATAAGGATCCTGTTAATACTTTTTTAAGAAAAAATATAAAAAATAAATACTTTAAAAATGTTGTTGAAAACATCAAAAAAGTTAAAAAAATAAAGTCAAAATCTCACAATTTTGTTGTAAAGAGATTTGGCAAAGCATGTAGTTATCCAGGTACTTTTAATGGTGCAATACATGCAATCATCAGCTCTAAAAGTTTTAAAGCTGCAGTTATAAAAACAATTAAAGCTGGTGGATGTAATTGTTCTCGTGCTAATTTTGTAGGTGCTTATTTTGCAGCTTACAAAGGTTTAAAAGGTATTCCCGAAGATTGGATGAAAAAAACAAATCCTGCTAAATCTATAATGAAATTAATTGCTTAATTCACAGATAATACTTCAATTAAATATATTCTGCTAAATTGAATATGCTGATAAAGTATTAAAATGTTATTTCATCAATTATTTGATAAAAATTCAAGTACTTACACTTACTTAATTGCTTCTGCCAAAGGTCGTGAGGCATTAATCATCGATCCTGTATTAGAGAATATTGAGCAATATATTAAACTTCTTAATGAATTAGATTTAAAATTAGTAAAAGTTATAGACACACACATTCATGCTGATCATATAACTGCAGCTTCAAAATTAAAAAATAGAACAAATTGCAAAACAATAATGGGTGAACATACGCCATCTGATGCAGTTGAAATTAAAGTTAAAGATGATGAAATAATTTATGTCGATAAATTAGAAATAAAGGTAATTTATACACCTGGACATACCAAAGATAGTTACAGTTTTCTCATGAATGATTATCTCTTTTCAGGAGACACTTTGTTAATTAATGGAACTGGTAGAACTGATTTTCAAGGTGGCAATTCGGAAGACTCCTATAATTCTATTTTTAATAAATTGTTAAAACTTCCTGAGGAAACATTATTATATCCTGCTCATGACTATAATGATCAGAAAGTAAGCACTATTGGTAAAGAAAAAAAGTTTAATCCTAGACTGCAGGTGGATAGTGTAAGTGAGTATACCGATATAATGAATAATTTAAATTTATCTAAGCCTAAATTAATGGACATAAATGTTGCAAGCAATATTAAACTTGGAGCTATTTAATTTTTAATATGAATGTATTTATAATTTTATCGATACTTGTAATCGTAATTGGAGTTATCCTATTAGTGGCCTCTCCATCAGTATTATTTAAATTAAACTGGAAAGAAAAAACTGGAAAAGATAAAATACTCATGTTCTTGTTTTATGGTATTTTGGTTTATATAATAAATATCATTCTTTGGATCATCAAGTAATCATTAATAGACTTAATTATTTGAGATTAAGATTTTATTAATTCGTAAATTTTAGCTTTATCCATTTGGCCAATACTTCGCTGTACTTCTTTATTGTTTTTATAAACAACAATAGTGGTCCAATAATCAATATCTAATTGTTTTGCTATATTTTTATCTTTGGTTTGTTCAAAACTTAAAAAAAGAACATCTTTAAATTCATTTTCTGCTTCATCTAAAATTTTAATCTGTGCCTTGCATGTTGTGCAAGTTTCATTCCAAGAATTAATAACAACAGTTTTTC
>CAJQRP010000045.1 GCA_905612365.1 uncultured Candidatus Pelagibacter sp.
GCTTAGAATTGTTGAGATTATAGGGCAGGACAGTTTAAACAATATAGATGAGGACACATTATACTTTATTATAAGCACACTTAATCAGTTAAATGCGGATCCACTAAGAAATAGGATACTCTTTAAAGTTCTTCCTTTAAAAGTTTAAAATTTATACTAAAATAATTAGTGATTATGTCAGTTAAATCAATTTTAACAGAACCAAACAAACTATTAAGACAGATTTCTAAACCAGTTGAAAGTGTTGGTGGCGAAGAAAGAAAGCTTATGGACGATATGTTGGATACTATGTATGCGGCACCTGGAATAGGTCTTGCAGCAATTCAAATAGGTGTACCAAAAAGAATTATAGTGATGGACATAAGTAGAGATGAAGACAAAAAAGAACCTAGATATTTTGTTAACCCCGTTATTAAGAATAGAAATAAAGAAAAAGTAAAATATGAAGAAGGATGCTTATCTGTACCAGATCAATTTGCAGAAATAGAAAGACCTAATGCATGTGAGATTGAATATTTGGATTATGATGGAAAAAAACAACTACTAAAAGCAGATGGTTTATTGGCAACTTGTATTCAACATGAAATGGATCATTTAGAAGGAATTTTGTTTATTGACTATTTATCAAAATTAAAAAGATCCATGATTATAAAAAAACTTTCTAAAAATAAAGTTAATAGAGAAATTTTTTAGATAATGCTAAAAAAAATTGTCTTTATGGGAACACCACTTTTTGCTGTACCTATACTAACAGCGTTATATCAAAATGGGTACCTAGTATCAGTAGTATACACACAGCCACCTCAAAAATCACAAAGAGGACAAAAAATTAATAAATCACCAATACAAGGAATTTCAGAAACTTTAAAAATAGAATACAGAACACCAAGTTCATTAAAAAATAATAAGGAAGAATATGATTACTTAAAAGAGCTAGATGCAGATATAGCAATTGTTGTTGCTTATGGACAGATTATTCCAAAAGAATATTTAAGTTTAGTTAAAAAGGGTTTTATAAATATTCATGCCTCACTTCTTCCTAAATGGAGAGGAGCAGCGCCCATTCAAAGGTCAATTATGAATTTAGAAAAAGAAACGGGTATTAGTATTATGAGAATAGGAGAAAAATTAGATACAGGACCTGTTTGTAATTCTTATAAGATAGAGATTATGTCTGATGATAATTCAGAAACAATAGCTGAAAAACTTTCTACGTTAGCAGCGGAAAAAATATTAGACAACATAGATAAAATCTTAGAGGATAAAATAAAATTTAAAGAGCAAAATCATAACAAAGCAAGCTATGCAACTAAAATTGAAAAAACAGAAGGCCAAATTGAATGGGGTGAAACTGCAGAAAATATAATTGGTAAAATAAATGGATTATACCCAAGTCCTGGTGCTTTTTTTATACACAATGGAGAAAGATACAAAATTTTAAAAGCAAGCCTATCACTTGGTAGTGGTAAAATTGGAGAAGTATTAGACAACTATTTGGAGGTTAGTTGTGGTAATAAAAAATCAATTAAAGTTTTAGAAATTCAAAGACAAGGAAAAAGACCTCAAAATATTAGTGAATTTATGCTTGGATCACAGATTAAAAAAGGTTCAAACTTGAGTAATGCATAGATATCAAATTCTAATTGAATATGTAGGAACTAATTTTATTGGTTGGCAAATTCAGTCTAAAGGAAAATCAATCCAAAAATTAATTCAAACAAAACTATCTAAACTTTTAAAAGAAAAAATATTATTAATTGGGTCTGGCAGAACAGACGCAGGGGTTCATGCAACTGAACAATCAGCACATTTTGAATGCAAAAAAGAAATACAAAACTTAGATAAATTTATAAAATCAGTAAATCACTTTGTAAATGATATGAATATATCAATTATAAACATTAAAAAGAGAAGCATAAATTTTCATGCAAGGTTTTCTGCAAAACAAAGGATTTATAAGTATGTAATTTTAAATAGATTAAGTAGACCCTCTATAGATAAAGAAAGAGGATGGCACATAATTAAAGAGTTAGATGTTACATTAATGAAAGAGGGTGCAAAAAAACTTTTAGGTACAAAGGATTTTTCTACATTTAGATCATCAAGCTGTAATGCTAAAAGTCCAATTAGAACTATGAAATCAATCAAAATTAAATCAATTAAAGGTAGAATTGAAATACAATTTAAATCTCAATCATTTTTACAACAACAAGTTAGATCAATGGTTGGTTGTTTAAAATATCTAGCTTCAAAAAAATGGAATTTAAAAAAGTTTGACTTTGTCTTAAAGTCAAAAAAAAGAATACTTTGTGCTCCACCTGCACCAGCTGAAGGGTTATTTTTAGAAAAAGTTATTTACTAGATTTTTGCTGCCCAATACTGAATTTTTTATTAATTCTCCACCTTGACTCAGCTCGAACAATAAAGCCACAACAGTTTTTAGAACGGCACTTACATGGAAATTGTTTATAGTCTTCATCATAACCAAATCCATAATCAGCAGTTATCTCTTCACCTTTCTTAATGTCTTTTATAGCAATCAACCATAATTTTAAGCCAGTTCCATTATAGTCACAATTATTAGAGCAAGAGTGATTTATTAAACGTGCAGGGTTCCACGAAACGTCTCCATCCATGTCATATTTCTTATTTAAGTTAAATAAGTAAATAGGTTTTGCATTATCAAACCTTTCAGTCGCCTCAGTTTGTTTTTTAGTAATAATTTTTCCAACATAATCAATAATTCTAGTACCTTCTTTAATGTCTTTTACGGCATAAAGACCACGACCTTTTTTATCTATGTCAGATTTTTGAATTTTATAAAGTTTCACTGTGAGTTATTTAATGTCTATTAAGAAATTATCAATCAAATTCTAGTAAGGCTTTAACGTGCATCTCAGTGCTTTCTTGGAGGGCTAAGAGATCGTAGCCACCCTCCAGGATAGAGACTACTTTTCCATCACAATATAATTTAGATAATCCCAAAGTTCTTTTGGTGATTTCGTAAAAGTCTTTACTCTCCAGCTGAAATTGAGCCAGTGGATCATCTTTGTGAGCATCAAAACCTGCAGAAAGCAGTATAAACTCAGGTTTGAATTCATCTATTTTTTTCAAAACATATTCATATGCATTTAAATATTCTTCAGAGGTTGTGCCAGCTGGTAGTGGAATATTGAATATATTATTATATTTACCTTTTTCTTGCTCTGTACCAGACCCAGGGTAGAAGGGATATTGGTGAGTTGAAATATACAAAACTTTCTCATTATCATAGAAAATGTCTTGAGTTCCATTTCCATGATGAACATCAAAATCAATAATTGCTACTTTTTTAAGTTTGTATTTATTTATAAGATAATTGGCTCCAACAGCCACATTGTTATAGATACAAAAACCCATAGCTTTATTTCTCTCTGCATGATGCCCAGGAGGTCTGACGGCACAAAATGCATTATTAAAATTTTTATTTTGAATACCATCAATAGCTGCAATGATTGAACCTACGGCATCTGATGCAGCATCCTTACTTCCTGGGGAGACAATCGTATCTCCATCTAAAAAAGACAATCCTTTTTCAGGAAAAGATTTTTCTACAAAATTTATATAATCAGAATTGTGAGTTATTTCTAAAAGTGACCTATTAAATTTTGAAGGTTTTTTCCAAACTAAATTTTTATTATCTAACTTCTTAAAATTATCGATAACTACTGTAACTCTATCAATTTTCTCTGGATGACCGTCGCCCGTATTATGATTTTGATAAGTGTCAGAGGTTATTAAACCAGTTTTCATTTAAAATAATTTTCTAAAATATTATAATATATTTTAGTCAATTTTTTTAGATCTGAAATAGATACTGCCTCATCTACTTTGTGCATTGTTTTACCTACTAGACCAAATTCTAAACATGGGGCAATTTTTCTAATAAATCTTGCATCTGAAGTTCCACCTGTTGTAGACAATTGAGGTTTAATTTTTGTGATTTTTTTTATTACTTCTTGAATCATGTAAGTTGTTTTATTGGGCTTAGTTAAAAAAGCCTCACCTGATACACGATATTCTATTTTAAAATTAGATTTATCTTTTTTAGTAATTTTTCTGAAAATTTTATTTAATCTATTCTTTAAGCTAGAAGATGTGTGTTTATTGTTAAATCTTATGTTAAATGTAGCTCTTGCAAGCCCTGGAATAACATTATCTGCTGTATTATCGATATTAATTTTAGTTACTTCTAAATTTGTTGGCTGAAAATCTTTTGTTCCCTTGTCAAATATTATTTCCTTTATTTCATTTAGTATTTTAATCAATGTAGTCGATGGGTTTTTAGCACGATGAGGATATGCAACATGACCTTGAGTTCCAATTATAGTTAATTCAGCATTGACACTTCCTCTTCTACCAATTTTAATCATTTCACCAAGTTTATTAGGGTTTGTTGGCTCACCAACTAAGCAAAAATCTATTTTTTCTTTTTTCTTTTTTAAGTAATCAACTACTTTTTTAGTACCATTAATTGCAATACCTTCTTCATCGCCAGTAATTAATAAACTAATTGATCCATTAATTTTTTTATTATTTGATACAAAACTATTTACAGCAACAACCCAGCTTGCAATTGCACTTTTCATGTCATTAGCTCCTCTGCCAATAAGATAATTTTTTTTAATAGCTGGACTAAAAGGTTTAATCGTCCAATCTTTTATATTTCCTGGAGGCACTACATCCACATGACCAGCAAACATAAAGTTTGGTTGAGAATTACCCAATCTTGCATATAGGTTTTTAACTGGTTTAGAGTTTTTATCTTTAAACTCTAAAATCTTACATTTAAATCCAATAGCAGTTAATCTTTTAGCTAAGAATTTCATTACCCCAGCATCAATTGGCGTAATGCTTGGAAATCTTATTAGCTCTTTGGCTAATGTGATTTCATTGTAAGTTGACATTTTTAGTCTCTTAATAGGTCGTTAATAGAAGTTTTAGATCTAGTTTTTTCATCAACTTGTTTAATAATTACTGCACAATATAAAGCAGGACCTTTGCTATCTTTACTTGGAAGACTGCCTGGAACTATCACTGAGTACGGTGGAATTTTTCCATAGATTACTTCACCAGTTTCTCGGTAAACAATTTTTGTAGATTGACCAATAAATACACCCATAGATAATACAGATCCTTCTCCAACAATTACCCCTTCAACTATTTCTGAACGAGCTCCAATAAAACAGCTATCTTCGATAATAGTAGGGTTAGCTTGCATTGGCTCTAATACACCTCCAATTCCAGCCCCACCTGATATGTGACAGCTCTTTCCTATTTGTGCACAAGATCCTACAGAAGCCCAAGTGTCCACCATAGTTCCTTCATCCACATAAGCTCCAATATTTACAAATGAAGGCATCAAGACAACATTTTTTCCAATGAAAGACCCGTGTCTAACTACTCCATTAGGTACCATTCTAAACCCAGCTTTTTTATGCTCTTCTCTCCCCCAGCCTGCAGTTTTTCCTCTAACTTTATCCCACCACGTAGCATAGGGACCTGCAAGAGTTTGCATTTCGTTAGTTTTAAAACTTAAAAGGATTGCTTTTTTAATCCACTGATGAACTACCCACTCATTATCTTTTTTTTCAGCAACTCTTAAAACACCTTTATCAACAAGTTCAATTGTTTCCTTAATTGCATCTAATATTGTTTGGTCAGATTGGCCATTAATTGAATCCTTGTTATCCCAAGCTGTATTAATAATGTTTTCAAATTCTTTCATAGTTTTATTTTATTATTAGTAGGTTAGTTTTATTGTGTTTTTAATATATTAATTTCTTGAAGAAAAGAAGGCAAGTTCTTAATCTTATAATCAATATATGGTTTATCCGCATCTTTTTTTGCAAATATTTCATCATTCTCAAGCCAGCAAGTTTTCATTCCTAAGTTTTTAGCTTGTTCTAAATTATGAGCTATATCTTCGATCATTATTGATTTTGTTGGATCAAGATCAAATTTTTCTACTATTTTTTTATAAGGTTCAATTTTTGGTTTTGGAATAAAATTAGCATCAACAATATCAAACGCTCCATCAAACAAACCATCTATACCTAGTTGTTTAGTTACGTTTTCAACATGAGCATGAGAACCATTAGTAAAAATATATTTCTTTTCTTTAATTTTAATTAATTCTTCTCGCAACAACTCATCTTTAGGAAGCCAGCTAATATCAATATCATGAACGAATTCTAAAAATTCATGTGGGTCAATTTTATCATGATTCATTAATCCTGATAATGTTGTTCCATATTCATAGAAGTATTCTTTTTGAATTTCTCTTGCTTTAATTAAATCCACATTAAATTTCTTGGAAATGAAAGAAGACATCTTTTTATCAACTTCAGAAAAAACCTTTGTTTGACCAGAATATAAAGTATTATCTAAGTCGAATAGCCAGTATTTAGTATCAATTAAATTTTTCATTCTCTAATTAAAGTTCCCGAACCTTTATCAGATAATAGTTCAAAAAGGAGTGAGTGATTTTTTCTTCCATCAATTATTACAACTGCCTTAACGCCATTACTTGCAACATCTAGACAATTCTTAATTTTTGGTATCATTCCACCAGAAATTACCTCTTGATCAATTAATTCATTAGCTTTTTTAGAGTTAATTTCAGGGATTAGTTTTTTTTCAATATCTAATACGCCTTCTACATCACTAATAATCATTAACCTTCTAGCTTTTAGCTCTATTGCGATCGATCCTGCAGCGGTATCAGCATTTATATTAAAAGTTTGATTATCTTTATTCAAACCTAAGGGTGCAACGACAGGGACTTCGTTCACTTTTATTGTTTCAGTTAAGAACTCTTTGTTAATTTCAGTAGGTGTTCCCACAAATCCAAGGTCTTTGTTTTCTTGCACAACAGTGATTATATTATTTTCTTTTGAAGTAATTTTTTTTGCTTTACAGGCCAATTCATTTAAAGCTTCAACAATCTCTTTGTTAAATTCAATTAATACATCCTCAACTATACTGATGGTGTCTTTATCAGTAACTCTTAGTCCATTAATAAAATTACTTTTAATATTAACTTCAGAAAGTTTACTGTTAATTCTTTTTCCACCTCCATGAACAATTATAGGATTGAAACCAAGTTTGTTTAAAACGACTACATCTTCAATAAAAATTTTAAATAATTTTGGATCAACTAAAACACTGCCACCACACTTAATGATAATAAATTCATCATTATATTTTTCTAAGTATTTTTTTACTTCCTGAACTGTTGGGCCGTCTTTAGGTAAGATGTTTATTAATTCTTCTTCTTTTAACGATGACATTTAGGTTGTTTTGATAGTCATTTTTCTTTGAACAATATATTGTTGAATCATTGTGAAGATGTTGTTGAAACTCCAGTAGATAACAAGGCCTGCAGGAAATGGTGCAAGAATTACAGTTAAAAATACTGGAAAGAACATAAATATTTTAGCCTGTATAGGATCTGGCGGAGTAGGGTTAAGCTTTTGTTGTATGAACATCGTGATACCCATAATGATCGGCCATGCACCTATTAATAAGAAAGAAGGCGGATCCCAAGGAAGTAAACCAAAAACATTAAATAAAGACGTTGGATCTCTATCGCTTAAGTCATGTATCCATCCATAAAATGGCATGTGTCTCATTTCAATGGTTACAAATAATACCTTATATAACGCAAAGAAAACTGGAATTTGAACTAGTATAGGTAGACAACCACTCATGGGATTAACTTTTTCTTTTTTATAAAGAGCCATCATTGATTGTTGTAATTTCATTTTATCATCTTTATGAATCTCTTTTAATCTTGCCATTTCTGGAGCTAATAACTTCATCTTTCCCATCGACTTAAAGCTAAAGTTGGCAAGAGGAAAGAAAGCCAATCTAATACAAACTGTGACAGCAATAATTGCTAAACCGTAATTGCCAAGCAATTTAAAGAAGTAGTCCAATACAAAAAATAAAGGCTTAGTTATAAAATACATAAAACCCCAATCAATCGCTAGATCAAATTTGTTAATATTTAGACTTTCAGCATAACCATCAATGACATTTACTCTTTTAGCTGCAACTATAATTTGAATTTTTTCTTCAATAGAACTGTTTGCTTTAACCTCAATACCTTTTGTAGATATGTAGTTAGCTCTGAACTTATTTTTATAGTCAAAAGTTGTTTTAAACTCTTTACCTTTAGGAGGTATAACTGATGTAACCCAAAATTTATCTGAAATTGCAAC
>CAJQRP010000046.1 GCA_905612365.1 uncultured Candidatus Pelagibacter sp.
GAGAAGACAAGCGTTAAAAGGTGAAATGAAAGATGAAGTTTTACCTAAAAATATTTTAATGATCGGGCCAACAGGAGTTGGTAAAACAGAAATTTCTAGAAGATTATCAAAATTAGCTGAAGCTCCTTTTGTAAAGGTAGAAGCTACAAGATTTACTGAGGTTGGGTATGTTGGAAGAGATGTTGAGCAAATCATTAGGGATCTACTTGAAATTGCAATTGCAATGGAGAAAGTAAAGAAAAGAAAAGAAGTTCTTGCAAAGGCACAAAAGTTAGCAGAAGAAAAAGTTTTGGATGCCCTAGTTGGAAATAAAGCAAGTCTTGCTACAAGGGAAAGCTTTAGAAAAAGATTAAGGGATGGTGATTTAGATAACAATGAAATTGAAATAGCAGTAAATGATAGTGGCTCTCAAGCTGCATTTGAAATTCCTGGAATGCCTGGAGCAAATATTGGAATGATAAATATCGGAGAGATGCTTGGAAAATCTGTTGGCAATAAACAAAAAAAGAAGAAAATGACTGTCAAAGAATCTCATGAAATTTTAATTAATGATGAGGCTGACAAGTTAATAGAAGAAGATAAAATTATAAAATCAGCAAAAGATTCAACAGAAAATAATGGAATAGTTTTTTTAGACGAAATAGATAAAATTTCAGGGAGAACAGATAGATCTGGTGGAGACGTTTCTAGAGAAGGAGTTCAAAGAGACCTGCTTCCTCTAATTGAAGGAACAACAGTTAGTACAAAGTACGGTACAATTAAAACCGATCATATTTTATTTATTGCATCTGGCGCTTTCCAACTAGCAAAACCTTCAGACTTACTACCAGAATTACAGGGTAGATTACCCATAAGAGTTGAGCTTGAAGCTTTAACTAGTGATGATTTTAAAAGAATTCTTAAAGAACCAGATTATAGTTTAATCAAACAATATGTTGCTCTTTTAAAAACAGAAAATGTTGAACTAGAATTTTCTGATGACGGTATTGATGCGATTGCCAATATGGCTTCAGAAGTTAACAATACTGTAGAAAATATTGGTGCAAGAAGACTGCATACTATTATCGAAAGAATATTGGATGATATTAGTTTTACTGCAACAGATAGGGCTGGTGAAAAAATAATAATAGATTCTAAATATGTAAAACAAAATCTAGATGAGCTTGTTAAAGATACAGATTTATCTAAATTTATTCTTTAAATTTATTCTTGTTTTTAAGATAGATATAAAAAGCTCCACTGCCACCATCTTCAATCTTAGCGTCTTTAGTTTCAATAATAAGTCGGGTTAAACTTTTATTGTTTTCAATAAATTCTGGAACTGAATATTTTAGTATACTCAAATCCTTTGAAAGGTAGGGGTTTTCAACATTTTTAGACCTTAGTCCTTTGCCTGTAATTACTATTATTTTTGTAACACCTTCATCAAAACATTTTTGAATAAATTGTTCTACAGCCTTATTTGCTTCTTCAATCGTGTAACCATGAAGATCTATTTTTTTTATTTTCTCATATCTTATATTTTTTTTATGGACAAAATCTTTGTTGGGAATTTTATTTTTAGTGTTTAAAAAATTTTCCCAGTCCTGCTTGTCTTTATCTGAGTTGTTTGTATCTTTTTTTTTTACAGAATTTTTATTAAGATTTTTTTTTTTGTTATTTAGGAAATTTTCCCAATCTTCTTTGTCTTTGTCTGTTATCTTCTTAATCAATTAGGTAATAGTATTAATTAATAACCAATTTGGATTTAATGATTTAATGTCTTTTGAAAAAACCCAAGTATCATAAACAGTTTTTATTTTCTCACTATCTCCTGAGACAATCTTTTTATCTTTATCTTTTATGCATGTTATAATTTCACTAACAAAATCCACTGTAACTTCTAAGCTGTCTTCAATTTTTTTATGAGTTTTGATTACGGCTGACTTAATCCCTATAAAAGTTATTTCAGCAAAATGACCTTTATTAGCTCTATCTTCAAGAGCTTCTTTAAACTGGTCATAAATTTTTTTACCCAAAAGAGGTTTACTTGCTATCAGCTTGTTATCACTATCACTAAAATCTGTAATAATTGTTTCATAAGCAATTTTTGCACCTTTTAAAAATTCTTTTTGTGATACTTCATCAAAATTTTCACTAGCTGGTTTTGGAGCTATATTTGTTTTTTGAAATTCCTTTTCAAATTGTGGTGAAATTTTTCCTTCGAAACCAGTTTTTTTACCAAGTATTCCTCTTAAACGAAGAAAAATAAAACCAGCGATGATTGCTAAAAGAATAATATCTATGTATTCAAAACTATAACTCATAATTTAATAATATTTACTATGTTGATTAATTACAACTAGCAATTTAGACTAAGGACAAATGAACACATTTTTATTATTGCTAATTAGTATTCCTATTATTGAGATTTATTTATTTATCAAGTTGGGTTCTCAAATTGGAGCCCTTAACACGATTTTACTTATCTTTATTACAGCTTTTTTTGGCATTATCTATGCCAGATATGAAGGTTTTAACACTCTAAAGTCAGGAATGTCTCAAATGGTAAAAAATGAACTTCCAGTTTATGAGATCATTTCAGGTGCGGCTTTAGCATTTGCAGCATTACTTTTAATTTTACCTGGTTTTGCTACAGACTTCTTGGGTTTATTAATAATATTTCCACCAACAAGAAAATTGATATTTAAAAAAGTATCAATTAAACAAAAGCCTACAAATAAAAAACAAGATTTTATTAATGGTGAATTTAAAGATATAGAGGATGAAAATGACAGAAAATTTTAAAATTATAAGCAGCTTTATTAAAGATATGTCAAGTGAAACACCAGATGCTCCAACATACATTTTTGTAAGAGATAAAATTTCTAAATACAGATTAAATATTGATATTAATTCTAAGGCAGTGAAAAATGGAATTATTGAAGTCAATACAATGTTAAAATTTTCAGATCAGCCTGAAATTTTAAAAAAAGCACATTTTGAAATAATCTACACCTCTATAGTCAAGGTGGATGAAAAAGTTTCTGATAAAAAAGAAATGGAAAAAATTATTCTATGTGATGTGCCTAATAAAATTTATCCGGACTTAGAGAGAATATTTTTAAATTTATTAACCGACTCTGGTTATCCTGGAATAAAATTTGAAAAAAAAGTTGATTTTACTGAATTGTATAAACAAAGAGCTAATTAAAAAAATTCTTCTTTAAATTATTTTTTAAATATTCCTTATGAAGCTTAAGTTCTGCCTCTGATGGTTTGACTACTTTTTTATAATACTGATTTGTATCATTTGAATTTATTATTTTTTTTTCATTATCTTCATTTATAAAATTTAAGGTTGGTTCTTTTTGATCAAGAAGATTAATATAAACTTTAGCTAACAGATCACAGTCAATTAAAGCTGTATGTTGTGTTCTTTTTGAATTATCTACTCTGTATCTTTTACACAATGCATCAAGACTTATAGGAGAGCCTGGGAATTTATCCCTAGCTAAAGCAAGTGTGTCTACAACATTTTCACTGTTTAATTTCTTCTTACCTAGCAATGCTAATTCGTTGTTTAAGTGGGATAAGTCAAATTCAGCGTTGTGTATTACAAGTCTCTTATTTTCTATGAAGCCCAAAAAGTCATCCACTATTTCTGCAAATTTTTTGTGGGTAGATAAAAATTCATCTGTATAACCATGAACTTCTAGGGCTTTTTCAGAAACCTTTCTTTCAGGATTAAGATAACAGTGAAATCTATTTTTGGTTGGTATCAAATTTTCTAACTCAATACATCCAATTTCTACGATTCTATGTCCATCTCTAACGGATAGTCCTGTTGTTTCTGTATCTAGTATTACTTCTTTCATTTTATATAATTTCTTTTAGTATTTTTTTTACACTTATCTTAACAAGCTTATTGGTAAAATTATTTTTAATAATATGATCAGATTTTTTCTTTTTATAACTAAGCGGTAACTGTATTTTTTTAAATTGATTGTATAAATTTAAATTAAAATTATTTCTCTCCTTTAGTCTTTTTATAATCTCACTTTTTTTTGACTGAACAAAAACTATTATATCACTTTTCTGGTTTAATTTATTTTCTAATAAAAGAGGGATGTCTAAAATTATAGCTTTTTTTTTTTTATTTTTTTTTAAAAAGATAGATAATTTTTTTCTAACTTCTGGGTGAATAATTTTCGTAATTTTTTTTAAATTTTTTTCACTATCTTCTATTGCTTTTATAATTTGTATTTTATTTGCGGGAAATACCGAGAAATATTTAGGTAAAATTTTTTTTAATCTTTTAAAACAATTTTTATTTTTTTTATATATGCCTGCCACTTCTTGATCAGCATTAAAAACTGGATAACCAAAGAGTTTGGCAATATGACTTTTTCCAGAACCTATATCTCCTACCACTGCAATTTTAATCATACATCTAAAAGATTAATTGTTTCATTGTCTACTTCTGGAACAACTTTATGCCAGATAAAAAAGGCTTTTTGAGCCTGATAAATAAACATCATTTTACCATTTTTTGTTATTCCACCATATTTTTTTGCATTTTTTAAGAAGTTTGTTTCTGGTGGATTATAAATTACATCATAAAAAAATTTGTCTTTGCTAATTTGTTGATAATTAATATTAATTTCATCTTCTTCTTTTAGTCCAATGCTTGTTGCATTTATAATTATATCAAAATCTAAATTTTCTCCCCATTTAATTATTTCAATTTCTGGAAAGTTTTTCTTTAACTCTATTGCTTTTAATTCTGTTCGATTACTTAAATAAATTTTTTTAATTTGCATTTTTTTAAGTGCAATAATAATTGAAGGGACAACCCCACCTGCCCCAAGTACTAGGGCTTTTTTATTTTTAATTTCTAGTTCTATTTTTTCTAAACTAATTTTAAAACCTTCAATATCAGTATTATCACCTATAATTTTACCATCTTTTTTATAGATTGTGTTTACTGATTGAGAAATTTCTGCTTCCTCACTTAACTCATCTAAAAAAGATATAACCATCTTTTTAAATGGTACTGTTACGTTTATCCCGTGAATTTTTTCTTCCCTAACATCAGAGATTAGATTTTCTATCTCATTATTATTTAAAAGTTTTTTTTCATAAACTGCATCAATCTTATATTTTTTTATCCAATAATTATGTATTTTTGGTGACAAGCTATGATCAATTGGATTTCCTATAACTAAAAATTTTTTTTTCATTCTGTAATATTAAGATATTCTTTAATTTTTTTAACTGGAAGGCCCATGATCGTATCTTCATCCCCTTCTATTTTTGAAAATAAGCTTCTTCCCTCTCCTTCAATTTGATAAACGTTGTAGGCATAGAGGTCCTCATCAGATATTTTTTTCAAGTAATTCTCTAGCTCCAAAAAAGTCATATCTTTCATGGTTAATGAGGCTTTATCCGTATAATTCCATATCATCGATCCACCTCTTGAAATACAAACTGAACTTATCAATTGATGAGTTTTCCCATTCATCTTTTTTAATATTTCTAGTGCCTCAACTCTATCGTTTGGCTTTGATATTATTTCACCTTCCAAGTCTATTACGCTATCTGCTCCAAGCACCATTTCCTCTATAAATTTTTGGCTGATTTTATTAGCTTTTAATTCTGCTAAATTTTTTGAAATGATTGTTGGAGATGCTCTTTCCTTTAAAAGGCTTTCTTTAACGCTATCCTCATCCACGTTAGATGGCTCTATTTTACACTGAATGTTGTTTTCTTCTAAAATTTTTTTTCTTACTCCGCTTTTTGATGCAAGTATAATTTCTTTAACCATTATTTTTATTTATTTCATATATTTTAATTATTGATGCTGCGGTTTCTTCTACTGATTTTCTAGTAACATCAATTGTTGGCCATTTGTATTTGATAAATGTTTTTCTGGCATCACTAATTTCTTTTTCTATTTTTGTAATATTTGTATAATTGGTGTTTTCTTTTTCTTTAAGGGCATTCATCCTATTTTTTCTAATATCAACTAGTCGCTGAGGTTCAGTTGTTAAACCAACTACACAAGAAAGTTTTGGATTCTTTTTTAAACTTTCTGGTATTGATTGCTCGTTTACTAAAGGAATATTCAGAGTTTTATAACCTTTGTTGGCTAAATAAATTGATGTTGGTGTTTTGCTTGTTCTGCTTACCCCTAATAATATCAAGTCTGCTTTATCTATATCTTCAACAAGATTTCCATCATCGTGGGCCATGGTAAATTGGATAGCTTCAATTCTTTCATAATACTCTTCGTTCAAAGCATGTTGTCCACTCGGGACGTGGGATGCTTTTTGGTTTAAAAGCTTAGAAAAGTTCATGATTAAATTTCCCAAAACACTAAAGCATGGAATTTTCTTTTCATCTCCTTTATTTGCTAAAAATTTTGCAAGAGAGGTGTCAACAATCGTGTATAAAATTATTGCATTATCATTTTTTTTTGCTTCTTCCATTATTTTGGAAACTTGATTTTCTGTTCTTGTAAAAAAATAGGATTTAACATTATATTCTATATTTTTAAATTGAGCTTTAATTGCTAAAAACACCCTATCCAGAGTCTCTCCGGTGGAGTCAGAAATAAGGTATATTTGGTATGTATTACTCATGTATTAAAAGTTGATATTTAAGTATTATTTTTATCATTTTTTGAAATAATGATGTTTTTTATTTTTCACTGTAAAAACCCGTTTTTATTAACATTAATAAACATGTGAACTATTAATATACATTTTATCTAATAAAATTAAATAAAGGCTTAATTTATAAAATATAATTCACTTCTATAAATTATTAATTGTTAATAAATCATGTATAAAATGTGTAAAACAATTAATTACCAATATTCACATACTATATAACTAATACTATAATTAAATATTTACTTATTATTATGACACCCATTCAAGAAACCATAATAAACAAAAAGACAACTAATTCTCCAATATGGTTAATGAGACAAGCAGGTAGGTATCTTCCAGAGTTTAGGGAAATTAGAAAATTAAATCCAGACTTTATCAATTTGTGTTTGAATGAAAATTTATCATCAGAGATTACTCTACAACCTTTAAAAAGATTTGAATTAGATGCAGCAATAATTTTTTCAGATATTTTAATGTTACCATATGGGTTAAATCAGAAAGTAGAATTTAAAAAAGATTTTGGCCCACAACTTGGTTCATTAGACTTAAATGATATTTCCAAAATAGATGAAATTGATTTTATAGAAAAATTATACCCAGTTTATAAATCAATTAAAAAAGTAAGCGAAAATAGCTTAATTAAAAATAAAAATGTAATAGGATTTGTCGGAGCACCGTGGACATTATTAGTTTATATGATTAATAAACATTCACCAAAAAAAGAGTTAATAAAAGATTTTTTTAAGGATGAGTTTTTAATAAACAGGATTTTAATAATTCTAGAAAAGTTTTTGAAACTACATATTGATCAGCAAATAAAAAGCGGTGCAACCGTTATTCAAATTTTCGATAGTTGGGCCGGTTTGTTAGAAGAAAAAGATTTGCCAAACTATGTTTATATTCCAACACTAAATTTAGTTGATTATGTAAAATCATTGAACGTACCAGTAATTTGTTTTCCAAGAGGAGTAAAAAACTATAAAAATTATTGTGATATTGTTAAACCCGATGCTGTCAATATTGACTATGATGTAAGTCCTGTTTCTATATGTAAAGAAATTAATATACCTGTTCAAGGGGGGCTTGATCCAAAGATATTATTATCTGACAAAGAAAATTTAAAAAAAGAAGCAAGAAGATATTTAGATGTATTCAAAGATCATCCGTATATCTTTAATTTAGGTCATGGCGTATTGCCCCAAACAGATCCTAACATGGTGGATTATTTGGTGAAGATGGTAAAAGATTATTAAATTAAAAACTAAAACAATATTTATAAAAACTTATTTATTATGACACAACAGTACACGCACCCTAAAAGAAAAACAAAAGTTGTATTTGTTCAACTTGGATCACCTTCGGAGCCAACAACTAAAGCTCTAAGAAAATATCTTCGCGCATTTTTAGGAGACCCAAGAGTTGTTGATATAAACCCGTGGCTCTGGAAAATAATTTTAAATTTTTTTGTGTTACCTTTCAGGCCACAAAAGTCTGCAAAACTTTATGCAAGAATCTGGGATGGAGAAAGTTTTCCACTGATAACCAACACAAGAGATTTTACAAAAAATGTAAGTGAGGAATTAAAGAAAATTGATCCAGAAGGTTATGTTGAAGTAAATCATGCTTTTCTTTTATCACCTCCGTACGTAAATGAAGTTTACGATGATTGGGAGGATGATTTAAAAAAAGGTATTGGTGCAACAAAACTATTAGTTATACCAATGTTCCCTCAGTACTCAGAGGCTACAATAGCTTCAGGCATAGACGCGTTGGCAAAAGAGCTGTCAAAGAGAGTAAAAATACCAACCTTCGAAGTCATCACGAACTTTCACAGAACACATGCCTTCATTGATAATTCTGTAAACCAAGTTGACTCAAAATTAAATGAACTAATAAATCAAGGAAAGAAAATCGATAGTTTAGTAATAACTTTTCATGGAATGCAAAAAAGACGAGTTGTCAGTAAAGGTGATGACTACTATAGACATTGCTTCGAAACATTTAATCTTATTACTAATAGTCTAAAAAATATTAAGCCAGAACAGTGTATGATGAGCTTTCAAAGTCGCTTCGGTTCTGAGGAATGGATAACACCTTACACGGAAGATGTAATTAAAAAATTAATTTCTGAAGGTAAGAAAGAAATTGTAATATATTCTCCAAGTTTTGTTGCAGACTGTCTCGAAACCACCGATGAATTAGGTCATGAACTAGTAAATGATGCAAAAGAATGGGGCGGCAATGTCCATCCAGTAGAATGTCTTAATACCAACAAAGACTGGTGTAAAGATTTTGCAAAATATACCTTCATACAAGCAGAGGGCTCAGCACAAGATAAAGAGGATATAGAATACCAAGTTGAAAAAAAATATTATCAGAAAATGCCACAACAAATAATGAATAAAAAATAGTAACAATTAAAATGTCTGGTTCTTTAATAATTTACTCAAGCACAGATGGTCAAACAAAAATTATTTGTGAAAAAATAAAAAACTTTTCAAAAAATAGTGAATCTATAAAATTAATCTCTCTAGAAGAAGCACATGATTTTAATCTTCAGTCTTATGAAGACATTATAATTGGAGCAAGCATCAGGTATGGGAAGCATAATAAAAATTTATATAAATTTATTTCTTCAAACAAAGAAACACTTGAAAAAAAAAAAAGCGCTTTCTTTTCGGTAAATGTTGTTGCAAGAAAACCAGAAAAAAATACTCCAGAAACAAATCCTTATATGAAAAAATTTTTAAAAATTTCAAATTGGAAACCTGATAAGCTAGGTGTGTTTGCTGGCAAAGTTAATTATCCAAATTATGGTTTTTTTGATAAATATATTATTAGACTTATAATGTTTATAACTAAAGGCCCAACAGACACCTCAAAGTCCTTTGAGTTTACTGACTGGTCTAAAGTAGAGGATTTTGCTAGAGAACTAAGTTTAAGCACTTAAATACTCTATAAAATGCCTATTCTATTGAGTTTTAAAAAGCACTGAGATCTAAGCTTGTAATAGTTTAAAGAGTATATATATCTATCTCATCTTACAAAAATTTTAACCCCCCCTACTCATGAATATACAAGAACTTAAATTAAAATCATCTGAACAATTAATCACGCAAGCAGAAGAACTTGGAATTGAAAATGCTAGCACACTTAGAAAGCAAGAAATTTTATTTGCTATATTAAAAAAAGTTGCAGAAAAAGAAGAGATAACGGGAGCTGGAGTTTTACAATTATTACAAGATGGATTTGGTTTTTTAAGAGCAATGGAATCTAATTATCTAGCTGGGCCAGATGATATTTATGTTAGCCCAAGTCAGATTAGAAAATTTGGTTTAAGAACAGGAGACACAGTTGAAGGACCTGTAAGAGCGCCCAAAGAAGGAGAAAGATATTTTGCATTATTGCAAGTAGAAAAAATAAATTTTGAGGAGCCAGAAAAAGCTCGTCACAAAATTGCGTTTGATAATTTAACTCCACTTTACCCAGACAAACAAATGGTGATGGAAGTTGAGACAACAAAGATTGAAAAAAAACCAGATTTAACTCCAAGATTAATTGACCTTGTAAGCCCAATTGGAAAAGGTCAACGATCAATAATTATCTCACCTCCTAAAGCTGGTAAGACAATGATTTTACAAAGTATTGCAAACTCAATTGCTAAAAACTATCCAGAAAGTTACTTGATGGTTTTATTAATTGATGAGAGACCTGAAGAAGTAACGGATATGAAAAGAACAGTTAAGGGGGAAGTTATCAGCTCTACATTTGATGAGCCCGCTTCAAGACATGTTGCTGTTGCTGAAATGGTAATCGAAAAAGCAAAAAGATTAACAGAGCATAAAAAAGACGTAGTAATTTTATTAGACTCAATAACAAGGTTGGGTAGAGCTTATAATGCTGTGATACCAAGTTCTGGAAAAGTTTTAACAGGTGGTGTTGATGCAAATGCATTGCAAAGACCAAAAAGATTTTTTGGTGCTGCAAGAAATATTGAAGAAGGTGGATCTTTAACAATCATCTCAACAGCATTGATTGATACAGGATCAAGAATGGATGAAGTTATTTTTGAGGAATTTAAAGGAACTGGAAATAGTGAAACGGTTCTGGATAGAAAAATTGCCGAAAGAAGAATTTATCCAGCAATCGATATAACTAAATCTGGAACAAGAAGAGAAGAATTATTGTTTGATAAAGATGATCTTTCAAAAATGAATGTGCTAAGAAGAATTATTAGTCCAATGGGAACGATGGATGCTATTGAATTTATTAATTCAAAACTTAAAGAAACAAAAAGTAATGCAGACTTCTTTAGCTCAATGAATAAACCAGCTTAGTACAAATCTCCTACCAATTAATTTAAAGTTTTACAGAACTACAAAATTGAAGCTATAATATTAGCATGACAATTTATGCTCTTTCCACTGGTCCAGGAATTTCTGGAATAGCTATTGTTAGAGTTTCTGGAGAAGACACTAAAAAAGTTATAAAACTATTAACCAATGAGGCACTTCCAGAGCCAAGAGTTGCTACATTAAGAAAAATCAATAAAATCAATACTTCTGAGCTTATTGATGAGGGTATAATATTGTGGTTTCCTGGCCCTGAGAGCTACACAGGTGAAGATATGGTTGAATTTCATATACATGGTAGCAAAGCAGTAATTGACGCCCTTCACCACTCTATTTCAAAGGTTGAAAATTGTCGTCTAGCTGAAGCAGGTGAATTTACAAAACTTGCATTTCAAAATGGAAAAATAAATTTGCTGAAAGCAGAAAGTATTGCAGATTTAATTTCAGCAGAAACTGAAATTCAAAGACAGCAAGCAATAAAAATTATGAATGGAAAATCTGCAGATAAATTTAATAGCTTAAGAGAAAAACTTTTAAAAATTTTATCACACGTCGAAGCAAAGATAGATTTTCCAGATGAAGACCTGCCTGAAGATATTTTCAAAAATATAAAAAAAATTTCTAATGAAGTAATTTTGAATATAAAAAAAATTTTAGATGATCAAAAAGTTGGTGAAAGAATTAGGGAAGGTTTTAAAATTGCAATCATAGGCCCAACGAATGCTGGAAAGTCTAGTTTGTTAAATCACCTTTCAAATCGTGATGCAGCAATCGTTTCAGAAATAGCCGGAACAACAAGAGACGTAATCGAGACGCACTTAAACATTGATGGCTATCCAGTGGTAGTTTCCGATACTGCAGGAATTAGAGATTCTAAAAATGAAATAGAAAAAAAAGGAATAAAATTAGCTCTTGATAAGGCAGATAATGCAGACCTAAAGTTGATTGTTATAGATGCTAAAAGTATTGATTTTAAAGGAGTTTTGAAGGAATTGATGGATGAAAATGCAATACTTGTGATTAATAAATCTGATCTTCTAAAAGAAGATTTAAATTCTGAAATAAAAAATTATGAACATGTCTTAATTTCAGTAAAAAACAATCTCAACTTAGAAGATTTAATTTTAAAAATTAAAAATAAATTAAAAAATAAATTTATCATAAGTGAAGATATTTTAATTACGCGTGAAAGGCACAGGCAACACCTTGAGCAAAGTTTAAATTATTTAAAAAACTTTGAAGAAAAAAATGAAGCTGAAGATTTTGATAAAGCTGCTGAAGATCTTCGTTTAGCAACTCGACATTTAGGAATGATTGTTGGAAAAGTAGACGTTGAGGAGATATTAGGTAGTATTTTCAATGATTTTTGCATTGGTAAATAGTCATCATTTTAATGGATTTTTTAGCTTATTTTCATCATTTTTGTTGATAAACATAACTAATTCGTCAATTTTAATCATAAAAACGTAGCCACGATTATCTTAACAAGTATTTCTTAAAAAATACTGTCTACTTGTAAATATTCATATCAGTTATAAATTTAAGTTATGAAAAATGATTTATCATTTGAGGTAGTTGTTATTGGAGGAGGACATGCTGGTTGTGAAGCTGCTGCAGCGTCTGCACGTCTTGGAGTTAACACTGCCCTATTCACTCACAAAATTGAAACCATAGGCGAGATGTCTTGTAACCCCGCAATAGGAGGTCTTGGTAAAGGTCACCTTGTTAGAGAGATAGATGCCTTAGACGGTGTGATGGGAGAGGTTACAGATAAATCAGGTATACAATTTAGATTATTAAATAGAAGTAGGGGGCCTGCAGTTCAAGGACCTAGAACTCAATCAGATAGATCGTTATATCGTGAATATATGCAAGAAAAATTACTAAACTACTGTAATTTAAGCATTTTTTCGGATCCTTTAATAAGGTTTATTTTTAATAAAAATACTATAAGTGGCTTTGAAACAAAGTCAGGCAAAAAAATTTTATGTGGTAAGCTAATCTTAACAACAGGTACTTTCTTGAATGGCTTGATTCATATAGGCGATAAGAGAACGCCAGCAGGAAGGTTTGAGGAAAAGCCCTCAACAGGATTAAGTGAACAACTTGAAAAGTATGATTTTAAAATAGGAAGACTTAAGACAGGAACACCACCAAGACTCGATGCCAGAACAATCAAGTATGATAATTTAGAAGAACAGTTTGCAGACGATGATCCTTATTTTTTTTCTTTCTTAACCAAAAAAAATTTAAACAAACAAGTTTCATGTCGGATGACTTATACGAACGAAAAGGTTCATAAGATAATTCAAAAAAATCTAAAAAGAAGTGCCATGTACTCAGGAAGCATACAGGGGGTTGGTCCAAGATATTGTCCTTCAATAGAGGATAAAATAGTAAAGTTTGCAGATAAGGACCGTCACCAGATATATTTAGAGCCTGAAGGACTAAATGATCACACAATATACCCAAATGGAATATCTACCTCACTACCTGAGGATGTTCAACAAGAAATATGTAATAATATCAGTGGTTTAGAAAATGTTAAGATAATTAGACCCGGCTATGCCATAGAATATGACTATATTGACCCTAGAGAACTATTTTTAACTCTTGAGACTAAAAAAATTCAAAATTTATACCTTGCTGGGCAAATAAATGGAACAACAGGATATGAAGAAGCTGCAGCCCAAGGATTAATAGCTGGAATTAATGCTGCGTTATCTTTTAAGAAAGAAGAGCCATTTATTTTGGATAGATCAGATGCATATATTGGAGTTATGATAGATGATTTGGTAACAAAGGGTGTTGCAGAGCCTTATAGAATGTTCACCTCAAGAGCAGAATATAGACTAAGTTTGAGAGCAGATAATGCCGACCAAAGGTTAACAAATAAAGGAATTGAAATTGGATTAATATCCAAAGAAAGAGAAGATATTTTTAAAGATAAAGAACATAAATTAGGAATAATATCTAAAATAATGTCTGAATCATCAATATCTCCAACAAAAATAAAGAATTTTGATATTAAAATTGCAAAAGATGGTATTATAAGGAAATCTAATGAAATATTAACCCAAAAAGGTGTTGATATGAAAAAAATAAGAGAAATTTGGCCTGAAATTCCTTATTTTGATAAAAAAATAGATGAGCAAATTGAAATAAATGCTCATTACAGAGGCTATCTTAAAAAACAAAAAGCAGATATATTAGCATTTAAAAGAGACGAAAATTTAGTCATACCTGAAAAAGTTAATTATGATGATCTTTCTGGACTATCAAATGAGGTAAAAGCCAAATTTAAACAAATAAAACCAAAAACTATGGGACAAGCACTGCGAATTGATGGAATAACTCCAGCTGCCGTATATATTTTGTTGTCACATGTAAAAAGAAAGTCTATTAAGCTAATAGCTTAATGGAAGAAATTTTTAAAAAATATCCACTACTAAAAGACCAAAATGTTCCACGTGAAACATTAATTGAGTTTGAGCTATTTATATCCATGCTACAGCAGGGAAATGATGAAATTAATATAATAAGTAAAGAAACAGCCAAAAATGAGGTTATTAGAGAACGTCATATAATTGATTCAGCACAAATCATTGAATTTGTTGATTTAAATAGTAATATTATAACAGATATAGGTTCAGGTGGTGGTATGCCAGGTATAATTATATCAATTATGATTAAAAATCAGAAAAATTCGATCAAAGTTCACTTATATGAAAAAAGTCACCATAAAAGCTCTTTTTTAAGAAAAGTATCTAGAGATTTAAAATTAAATACCGAGGTCATGCAACAAAATATTTTTGAGGCACAAAATTTAGACTCGGGTACAATAATGGCAAGAGCTTTTAAACCTTTACCAATAATTTTAGATTTAGTTTATAAAAATTTTAGCAGTTACAAAAATTTAATTGTCTTTATGGGAAAAAATGGAGAAAAAGTTTTAGAAGAAACTTTAATAAATTGGGATTTTGATTTTGAAAAGAAAAAAAGTATTACAAGCGAAGATTCATTTTTATTAAATATAAAAAATATTAAAAAAAAACATTAAAAAACTAAATGCAAATTATTTCTGTAATAAATCAAAAGGGTGGGGTTGGAAAAACAACAACAGTAATTAATCTTGCAGCAGGTTTAGCCCAACAAGAGAAAAAAGTTTTAGTTATTGATCTTGATCCACAAGGAAACGCTACTACAGGACTTGGTCTATCCAATTTAGAAAGTTCGACTGACACTATTTACGGAGTGTTAAATGGAACAAAGCTAATTTCTGATGTGATTAGAAAAACAGATTTCAAAAATTTAGATATTATTACTTCAAATGTAGATTTATCTGGACTTGAGGTCGAGACAGCTGATGATAAAATGAGAGCCTTCATTTTAAAACGCGAATTAACCGCTTATTTAAATGATTCTAGAGCAACCTATGATTATGTACTAATAGACTGCCCACCATCACTAAGTTTGCTTACGGTTATGGCTTTAGTGTCCTCTAATTCATTATTAGTGCCACTACAGACTGAATTTTTTGCTTTAGAGGGTTTAACCCAGCTAATGAAAACCATAGAACGAATAAAAATCAATCTAAATCCTGAATTAAAAATTAGAGGCATACTTTTAACAATGTTTGATAAAAGAAACAGGCTATCTACACAGGTAGAAAAAGAAGCAAGAGACTATTTTAATGAAAAAGTTTATCTAACTGTGATCCCAAGAAATGTCAGATTATCTGAGGCCCCATCTCATGGCATGCCAGTCTTAATGTATGATAAATCTTGTCCTGGTAGTAAATCTTATTTTAATTTTACAGATGAATTTATTAATCAAGAACAAAAAATAGGGAGTGCTGCATAATGGATACAAACAAAATAAAAAAAGGTCTAGGTAGAGGTTTGTCATCTTTAATAGGTGAAACAAAAGCAGAAATAAATATTAATAAAGTTTCGATATCTGATCTCGTAAGTAATAAATTTCAACCAAGAAAAACATTTGATGAAGAAAGTTTACAAGATTTAACAAACTCAATAAAAGAGAGAGGCATTATTCAACCAATTATTGTTAGAAAATCTAGTGATGATAGCTCAAAGTATGAAATAATTGCAGGTGAGAGAAGGTGGCTTTCAGCACAAAAAGCTGGGTTACACGAAGTTCCAGTAGCAATTACGGATGTTGATGATTTGAAATCTTTAGAATTTGCAATTATTGAGAATGTTCAAAGAAATGACTTAAATGCAGTAGAAGAAGCCCGCGGTTATCAGCGGCTTATTGATGAGTTTTCATATGATCAAGAAAAAGTAGCAAAATTTATTGGAAAAAGTAGAAGCCATATCGCTAACTTTTTAAGGCTATTAGGTCTTCCTGAAGCGGTTTTAAAGTTAATTGAAACCCAAAAACTAACAGCAGGACATGCAAAAATTTTAGTAGGTCTGGATAATGCAGAGTTTGTTGCAAATAAAATAATTGAAAAAAATCTTTCAGTTAGACAGTCAGAAAATTTTGTTAAAATTTTTAAAACCAAGAAGCACTCTCTTAAACCATCCAAGGATATTAACCTGCAAGTCTTAGAAAACTCAATTAGAGAAAAAATTGGTCTTAATGTTTTAATTAAAAATAAAAAAAATAATTCCGGATCTTTATTATTAGAATATAAAGATCTAGATCAGTTAAATAAAATAATTGAGATTATTAAATCTAATTATTAGTTTTTTTTGAATTGTTAATTATAAAATCTGCCAATATATTTTTAGCAAGCACTGAGTTTTTTTTAATTAAAAGTTCAATTTCATTAGTTTTATAAATTAAATTTTTTAAAAGATCTTTATTCCAAGACCGTATTTGTTGAGTAACAAGAGGCTTGTCCTTCCAAAAAATTGGTGGTTTACAAGCAGAAATTGCTTGTTCAATATTGTTTTTTTCATCAACTAATTCATAAATTTTAACTAATCTTTTCAATTTTGCTAATAACGTTCTAATAATTATGATATTATCTTCATCTGAATAGTTGTTTTCGCTTAAAATAGTGACAGTTTTCCTAGTATTTTTAGCTAGTGAGTGATCCACAAGTTCCGAAGCGCTATAGTTGTCTGCAAGGTTAGTTAACTTAATTATTTCTTCAATGTTCAATTTTTTTTTATTTAATGAAAAATTTTCAACCTTTTCTAATTCATTATTCAGGTTTTTTCTATCACCCCTGCTTCTTTCTATTAAAACATTAATTAATTGCTGAGATATTGGGATTTTTTTATTTCTAAAAAAAAGACTAATAATTGAATTTAAAGTTTGGCTGTTATCTTCATAAAATGGGATACATAAAATTGATTTTTCTTTTTCAAAGAGTTTTCGTAAAGTAGATTTTTTTTCTAAATTTTTTGAATTTAAAATAATTTGTATATCTTCAGGATCTTTCTCTATCAAGTCTTCTATGATTGTTCTAATTTTGTCTGTAGCTCTATTAATAATTATGAGTTTTTCATTATCAAAAAAAGATTTAGTAAGAACGCTATTGAAAAAATTATTAACATTATCTATTATTTCTTTTTCTTCATATCTGTGAATTTTATCTTGGTAACTTTTTTCAAATAAGTTTTTAATAGTCTCTTCTTTTAACCCTTCATTTTCACCATAAAATAAATAAAATTTATGGTTATTTAATTTTATTTTATTTAGCTCAAATGATTTCAATATCATTTAATATTCGATAACCTAAAAATAAGCTTCTCAGTTATTGTTTCAGTTAAATTATTTTTAATATTTTTTTCATACGTCTTTAAATTAAATCTATTAGAATTATTATTATAATTAAAACTTTCTGTAATAATAAAGTTGTTTTTAAGCTTATTATTCATTACTAAATCTACTTTAATTGATACTGTACTTTTAAAGTTTGTAGCGTCACCAGAGATATTTTTTGCAGAAACAGCCTTTGTGGTAATACTTAAAATATCTACTTTAAAATTTTTATTTTTTTTATTTATTATGTAATTGTTTAACCTTTCTTTCATTTTTACGTTTACTTCTCTGTCCCCAGTAAAATTTATTTCATTTATAGAAAAATCATAATTTAATAAATTTTTTTTTGAATAAGTTGCCTCATAACCGCATGATGATAAAAGACAAAGTAAAAGAAATGAGAATATTTTTTTTTGCATTATTTATATTATAATGTTTACAAGTCTGTTTGGTACAAAAATTGTTTTTTTAATTTCCTGATTCTTTATAAAATTTTTAATTTCTTGATTTAGCTTAATTTTTTCTAAAACGTCTTTTTCAATAATATCTCTTTTTACTTTTATAACGGATCTTTTTTTACCATTTACCTGTACAACAAAATTTATTTCTTCTTCTACCAGGTCTTCTTTTGAAACTTTTGGCCAGTTAATTTGGTCTTCATTGATACTGCTTAAACATTCATTTGAAAAATGTGGAATGAATGGATTCATTAAAACTAGAATTTTTTTATAGTTTTCGATTAAAACTTCTTTTTTTATAGGTTTATCAATTTCTTTAACTAAAAAATTGTACATTTCATATAGGTTTGCAACTATTACGTTGTAATTAAACTTTTCTAAATTGTAGGTTACTTTATAAATTAAATGATTGGTAAACTTAATTAAATTTTCACCTGTATTTTTTTCATCAGTATTTTTAATTTTATCTAAAATTTTAGAATTTAATGTCCATAGTTTTTGAACAAATTTAAATGATGCCATCATGCCCTGGTCAGACCATTGTACATCTTTCTCTGGAGGACTGTCTGATAAAATAAATAATCTAACAGAATCTGCTCCATAGCTTTTTATTATGTTCTCTGGATCAATAGTATTTTTTTTAGATTTTGACATAGACTCCGTTGGTCCAACAATTATCTTTTCAGAAGGATTATCTTTTTTATAAAATTCTTTACCATCTTCTGAAGTTACTTCATCAGGACTTAACCATGCATTTTTTTGATCTTTATAGGTTTCATGACAAACCATTCCTTGTGTAAACAATCCATCAAATGGTTCTTTTAATTTAAAATCATCATTTTTATAAGAGAGTGCTTGCATAAAAAACCTTGAATATAATAAATGTAAAATGGCATGTTCAACACCTCCAATATATTGATCAACTGGCATCCAATAATTAGCCTCTTCTTGAGTAAATCCACGATCTAAATTATGAGGTGAGCAAAACCTTAAAAAATACCAAGAAGAATCAACAAAAGTATCCAATGTATCAGTTTCTCTTCTATATTTTTTGCCATCTAGGATAAAGAATTTCCAGTTATCCTCGGAGTCTAATGGGTTTCCTGTGTTGCTTAATTTTTCAATCTCAGGAAGTTTAACTGGCAACATATCTCTTGGAATTTTAATAGGTTGATCATTTTCATCATAGGCCATTGGAATGGGACAACCCCAATATCTTTGTCTTGATATACCCCAATCTTTTAATCGATAATTAGTTTTTCTTGTCCCTAAATTACTCTTTTCAAGAAATTCTATAGTCTTAATAATAGACTCACTTGGAACCTTTAAACCATCAAGAAAATCTGAATTATAAAGATACCCTTCACCCGTATAAGCCTCATTATTTATTTCGAAGTCTTTATCTTTTTCAGGCTTAACAACAGGTGTAATTTTTAAATTATATTTTTTTGCAAAATCTAAATCTCGTTGATCATGCGCAGGACAACCAAAAACAGCACCTAAACCATAATCCATTAATACAAAGTTTGCAAAATAAACAGGAACCTTCATATTTTTATCTAGCGGGTTAACTGCAATCATATCAGTTTTAAAACCAAGTTTTTCTGCAGAAGCAATGGATTCTTCAGTAGTTCCTGTTTTAGAACATTCTTCTTTAAACTTTTGAAATTCTTTATCTTCCTCGTAATATTTTGCTAAAGGGTGATCAACTGAGAGAGCAAGAAAGGAAAAACCAAATAAAGTATCAGGTCTTGTTGTATAACACTTAATACTTTCAATAGGTTTTTCACTTTCAATTTTAAACTCAACTTCACAACCAAATGACTTCCCTATCCAGTTTTTTTGCATCACCTTTACTTTGTTGGGCCAATTTTCTAATGAATCCAGTCCTTGCAGTAAGTCTTCTGAAAATTTTGAGATATTAAAAAACCATTGATTTAACTTCTTTCTTTCAACTGTGGCTCCTGACCTCCAACCTTTACCATCTACTACCTGTTCATTAGCAAGAACAGTTTTGTCAACAGGATCCCAGTTAACATAATTTTCTTTTCTGTAAACTAATCCCTTGTCATACAGGTCTAAAAAAAATTCTTGTTGGTGTTTGTAATAATCCTCAGAACAAGTTGAAATTTCTTTATCCCAATCAATCGATAACCCAAGCTTTTTAAGTTGGGATCTCATAGTTTTAATATTTGATTCAGTCCAAGTTTTAGGATCTAAATTATTTTGTCGTGCAGCATTTTCTGCTGGCATACCAAATGAGTCCCAGCCCATGGGATGAAGAACGTTGTAACCTTGCAAAGTTTTATAACGTGCCAGCACATCACCGATTGTATAATTTCTCACATGACCCATGTGAATTTTTCCAGATGGGTAAGGAAACATTTCTAAACAATAAAATTTTTTTTTATTTTTATCTACTTTAGTAGAAAAAGTTTTATTTTGGTTCCAAAACTTTTGCCATTTTTCTTCTACAACTTTAAAATTATATCTATCCACAAAATTCAATTCTATATCTTAAATTTATAGTTTAATATTACTCGTTAGCCTTATGGCTTAGAATTTTTTTTATTCTCCACCCTATATGCTGCAGCAGTTTTTAAAATCTTAGTTTTTAATTCATTGTTGATACCACCTTTTTTTTCAGAGGTTACACAACCTGATTGAGTTACACATTTTTTATTAAAAACTTTTATATCTAGTGCATCAGCTCTTATTTCATTTGTTAAAAATCTAATTGAAATTTTAATACTCTCATTTGAATCTTGATCAGTTGAGTACCAATCTGTGATTATAATACCACCACTATAATTAACAGAAGCTAGAGGCATAAAATCTATTGTATCTAAAGACGCTCTCCATAATTCATTAGAGCTTGCAAACTCAAAAACTCCACCACCAGATTTAGTTATCTCTGAAAATCTAAATCCTCTTCCTTCCTCTAAGTTTTTAGCAACTCTTTTTTTTGGATCTTTATCGTACTTTCTAGCATCAGCGCCAGGAAGTTTTCCACCACATGAAATTAAAAGAGTTGAAGAAACCAGCAAAAGAAGGGCGATATTTAAATTTTTAAATGAAATCATAATAAATTTAATTGTTAATTTTATATTTTTATACAATATATATAAAAAGCACCACTACCACTATCTTTAATATGAACATATTTCAGTTACAAATTTTTTTCATTAACTCTTGATTTCCTTCTATAAAATCAGGCACAGAATATTTTAAAATACTTAAATCTTTTGAAAGATAGGGATCTTTATCATTTTGAGAATGTAGGCCTTTTCTTTTAACAACTATTAATTTTTTAACGTTTTTTAAATATGATTCATTTATAACTTATTCTATAGTCTTATTTGCCTCTTCAAGCGTATTTCCATGTAAATCTATTGAATCAATTAAAAGTATTAAGCAAAAATGAAACTATACTTAGAAAAGTTAATGTTTTTTTAATTTTGAATGAAAATTTGAAAAAAAAGGTTAAATATGTTGTAAAAATACAACATTCTGTACATTTAATCAAAATTATAGGCTTTTTAAAAAAAAATAGGCCATATTTGTATATAAAAACAGTGTTTATTATTAATAACAAACAAAAACAAACAAAGGAAAAATATGATTAACTTAAAAAAAATAGGCTTAACTGCATTAGCAGCTTCGCTTGTAACTACATCTGCATTTGCAGGCGCACTTACAGTAAGTGGTGCGGCTAGTTTAGGTCTTAAAAATACTACTGGAACTAAAGATTCAAGTTCTGGAAAAAGCTTTACTATGGGCAATCAAATAACATTTGATGGTTCAGGTGAGTTAGACAATGGTCTGAATGTAGCATTATCATTCACTATTGATGAATCAGATGGTGACACTACTACAACTGATGGTGCTGCTAATGGTTCAATTTTTGATGGTCACTCTGTAACTATTTCTTCTGATGCTTTAGGAGAATTCAAGTTCTCTGGTGAAGGTGGAAAATCAGCTCAAGGAGCTTTGGCTGGCGGTGCTGCTGGTGATCTTTGGAACAATGGTACTGGTATAGCTACTGTAGTAGAAGCTTCTGCAGGTGATAATAGCATGTTCTATACACTTCCAGAAATGATGGATGGTGTAGAAGTAACTGCTTCAATGTCTCCAGGAAAAGCCTCTCAAAATACTCACGCATCATTTGCAGTTGTTTACACTGGTGTTGAAGGTTTAGAGCTTAGTTATGGACAAGGTGACTCTGGTGCGCCAGCAGCTGAAATAGATAGTACTACTATGTCTGCTTCTTACGCTATTGGTTCTTTCACGCTTGCTGTTTCAAACAATGAAGCTGATAAAACTGGTGCTGCTAATAGAGAAGTAGATGCTTACCAAATAGCCTACACAGTAACTGATGATATTTCTGTAACTTACGGAAAAGAAACGTTTGAAACTGTAGCAGCTGCCACTGATGAGGAAGTTGATTCATTTGGAGTTAGCTACACTACAGGTGGAATGACAATTACAGCTGACACGTTCGAAGCTACAGGTGCAGGTAATACATCAGGTGCTAAAACTGAAAGATGGTCTTTAGGTCTTGCATTTGCATTCTAATTTAATTTAGAAAATTATATTAAAGAGGCCCCTTTTTAGGGGCCTTTTTTTTTAAGTAAGTCAGTTAAAATTATTAGCAATTATCCTTCAATTAAAAAAATGAATAAAATAATTTTAAATGCAAATCATCTAGTTATTAATGCTTTAACAGAGATTAAAAAAAAAAATTATATAGAAGCTAAAAATTTATTAGAAAAAGCCATATCAATACAACCTGAAATGTTTGAGGCTAATCATAATTTAGCAATACTTAATTTTCAATTAGGAAATTTAGATAGTTCTATTTTATATTTTAAAAAATCAAAAAAAATAAAACCCAAATTCTCTCAAGTTTATTTTAATTTAGGTTTAGCTTATGATAGAAAAAAAAATATAGATTTAGCAATTATTAATTTTAAAAAAGTAATAGAGCTGGACCCAAATAATTCAATAGCACTCCATAATATTGGTCATCTTTATAAAAAAAAATTAGAAACAATTAAAGCTGAGGAATATCTTAGTAAATCCCTAGATTTAAATCCAAATTTTATAAAAACATATGATGATTTATTTGGTTTATATGATCAATCTAACCAAATAGAAAAATTTAGTAATCTTCTAGATAAAGCAAAAAAAATATTTAGTGAAAAAGATTTAGTAAACTTTTATGAAGCAGTTTTGATGTATAATCAAAAAAATTTTAAACAAACAATTCAAATTTTAGAAAATATAGATTTAACAGAAAAATATTTTTATCACAATATAACCAAGCATTCATTTTTAGCAAAAAGTTATGATCGAACAAATGATTTCGAAAAAGCTTACAATCATTTTAAAATTAATAATCAATTAGTTAATGCATCATATGGCAAAGGTGTTAATGAGAAAAGTTTTATAGAACTAGTAACACAAAGAATAAAATTTTTTAAAGATTTTAATATCAATAGATGGAAGCAGCATCAGCTAAAAGATGAAATTATTCAGCCCATTTTTCTGATTGGTTTTCCAAGATCGGGCACAACCCTTTTAGATACAATTTTAAGAACAAACCAATCAATAGAGGTCATAGAAGAAAAACCTATTTTGAGAAATTTTTTAAGAAATTTAAATATAAAGATGAAAAATAATTTTAATCATCTTGATAACTTAGATAAAAAATTTATCCAAAATATGCAAAATGTTTATTTTGAAGAAAGAGAGCAATATCTTGAAAATAAAAAAACTAAAACCGTAATTGATAAAATGCCGCTAAATATAATTCATATTGCAGAAATTTTACGATTTTTTCCTAATGCAAAATTTATTTTTGCATTACGTAATCCTTATGATTCAGTTCTAAGCTGTTTTATGCAGCAATTTGAATTAAATCCTGCAATGAAAAACTTCACAACTTTGGAAAGTTCTGTAATTTTATATGATTTAGTTATGAAATTATGGACAATTTACAGGGATGTATTTTCAATAAATTGTCATTTTATTAAATACGAAGATATCGTTACAGATTTTGAAAAAACGACCAAAGAAATTTTTAAGTTTTTGGAAATAGATTGGTCTGATAACACAAAGAATTTTTATATAACTGCAAAAAAAAGACAAAATATTTCAACACCAAGCCATAATCAGGTAACTTCTCCATTATATACAAGATCTATTAATCGGTGGAAAAATTATGAAAAAGAATTTAAAGGTTTAAAAAATATTTTAGACCCATGGTTAGATGAGTTTAATTATAAGATTTAGTTTTAAATAATTTTAAGACCTATTGCTTGCTTTAATAAACTTGCTAACTATAATATCCAAACAACATAAGCGAGCATAGCTCAGTGGTAGAGCGTCTCATAGTCAACGAGTAGGTTGAGAGTTCGACCCTCTTTTTAGGGGGTTTTTTTTTGTTCAAAAAAAGAAATACCAGCAAAACCCGAACAGTAAGTAAGATTTAATTTTTTTATATTATTATTTGAAATTCCGCCAAGAGCTACTGAGGGTTTACTACTTAAAAGAGAGAGAGATTTAAATTTATTAATTCCTAAATAATTTTTATTTTTTTTAAATATTGAAGATAAAAAAATAGCATTAACACTCTGCAATTCTTTGGTCCTCATTTCATAAACATTATGAGCTGAACCCAATATAATAAATTTTTTTTTAACTGAATAAGCAAGGTGTTTTTTATTTTTATTAAATGAAGGAATATAAGCACCGTCTAAATTAAGCTTTATAGCTAATTTTATATTATTAGAAATTAAAAACTTATTACCTTTTTTCTTGCAATAGTTTTTTATTGTTAAAATTAATTTTTCATCAATTTCATGAGCATAATTTCTAAATATTATGATTGTTTTTTTATCTTGTTTATCTATGTGACTTTGGTCAAATTTTTTTATAAAGTAATATTTATTCAAGGTTTTATTATGCATAATACTATTAAAAATTTAATTTATATAGAAGAGCTTATCAAATCGAAAGCAAATCATGATGAATTAGTTAAAATTATAGCGGTATCAAAAACTTTTCCTATTGAAAACGTTTTACCCCTAATAGAGCATGGACACCTACATTATGGAGAAAATAAGGTTCAGGAGGCTTTAGAAAAGTGGACCGATATAAAAAATGAAAATCACAACATTCAACTTCATTTAATTGGCAGACTTCAGACTAATAAAGTTAAATTTGCTCTAAAAATATTTGATTATATTCATTCATTAGATAGTGAAAAATTAGCTAATAAAATTGCTGATGAACAGAAAAAACATAAAAAAAAACCAAAAATTTTTATACAGGTCAATATGGGAAATGAAGACCAAAAATCTGGTATAGATAAAAGAAATTTGAATGATTTTTATAAATTTTGTAAAAACTTGAATTTAGACATTATTGGAACAATGTGCATTCCTCCAAATGATGGCGATACAGAAAAATATTTTTCTGAGATGAGTGACATAAACAAAGAATTAAATTTTAAAGAATTAAGTATGGGTATGTCAGGAGATTATCTAGAGGCAATTAGATATAATGCAACATATGTTAGGGTGGGTTCAAAAATATTTGGTTGCAGATCCTAGCCAATTTTGATTTTAGTTTTTTTATCTATTAATTTTAATAATATTTCAAAATCTTTCTTTTTTAAAGCAATACATCCTGCAGTTGGTTTATAATTATCTGTTAAATGAATAAATACTGCACTCCCTTTGCCTGGAGTTTTTTTTTCATTATGACTAATTGAAATTATATAATCATATTTATGATCTTTTCTGTGTAGATTTTCTTTAAGATTTCTATTGTTCGTTTTAATTTCTTCATTATATTTTTTATGTTTTGGCTCATCACACCAGGCCATATCTTGTTTAATGATCTTTTTATTGATTTTGCATTTTGGAATACCAATACGATCTTTTCTAAAATATAATTTTCTTAAATTAAATAACCCTTTGGGGGTTGAATAATCACCCTCTTTTTTATTAGAATTTATGCCACCTTTTCCAATACAACATCTCAACTTAAAGTCGTCAATTATAAGAGTGTTTTTATTTCGTACATGAATTATCATAAGTAATATTAAATATAATTATGCAAAATGTTTTTATTATAAATTTTAATTTACTATATGAAATTTTAGATGAGATAAAAGAAAATTTATCTTTTAAAATTATAAAAATTGAGAATGAAGAAGATTTTGAACAGAAACTTGATCTAGATAAATTAGATTATTTGGTAATTTCAAAAACTGATCATAAATTATTACTGAATAACAATATAACTGATAAAAATTTTTTAGATTTTAATGATTTGCCCTTATCTTTTAAAAAATTATTAGAACTAATCAATATTAAATTAATCAAATTAAAATTTAACCAACAATCTAAGATTATGATTAAAGGTTATGAATTAAATTTAAATTCTAAATTTTTTTTCAAAGGTAATTTAAAGTTAAAGTTAACAGAAAAAGAAATTGAAATTATTTTATATTTAAATGATAAAAAAATTAAACACGATGTTGCAGATTTACAAAAGAATATATGGGATTACTCAACAGATATGGAGACCCATACGGTAGAAACACATATTTATAGATTACGAAAAAAAATAAGTGATTTATTTAAAGATGAAAAATTTATATTAAGCCACAAAAATGGCTATTTTATTGACTAAAATAGGTTAATCTAACCTAGCACCAACTTTTTGAATTATCCTTGAAGACATTTCAGTTCCTTTTTCTAGAGATTCTTTTGTTGAGTAATTATTAATAAATCCATGAAGAAAACCAGCTGCAAAGAGGTCTCCAGCACCTGTTAAGTCTACAATCTTCAAATTTGCTTTACTTTGACATTCTATAATTTCTTGATTTTTAATAGCAACGCTCCCTTTTTCACCACGTGTGATAATTAAAAGTTTTCCTAATTTTTTTCCAAATTCAATAACCTCTGTAAAACTTTTAGCATCTGTTAATGAGCTAATTTCTTGTTCGTTAGCAAAAGTAATATCGAGTTTATTTTTAACCAAATCTAGAAAGTTACTTTTATGTCTTTCGACACAAAATTGATCTGATAAAGACATTATTTTAGTGTTTGAGAGTGACATTGCTTTATCAAAAGCTGACTTTGGTTCCCCCTCATCCCATAGATATCCTTCTAAAAATATCATTTGGCTTTCTTGTACAGCTTTTTGATTAATATCGTTTTGGTTAATTTTTCCAGCAATTCCTAAAAATGTGACCATAGTTCTTTCTGCATCTGGTGTGATTAAGATTAAACAAGTCCCAGTTGGTGAAACTTCTTTTTTTTTATTATAAAAATATTGAACTTTTTCTTTAGTTAGGCCCTCTTCGTATTTTTTTCCCAAATTATCATCATTAACTTTACCTATAAAACCAACATCGTTTCCTAATTGTGATAGTCCAACAATGGAATTTGCAACAGATCCACCAGAGATAGTTTCTTCAATTTTAAGAGTTGATAAAAGTTTTTGAAATTCTATTTCATCAACCAGTTTCATTGTACTTTTTGTTAATTGATTATTAATTAAGTATTGATCTTCCACTTTGCATATAACATCAACAATGGCGTTACCAATTCCTAGTATTTTCATATTAAGCTTTTTTTATTTTAACAGGATTTTTTCGATTAGGATAACAAGTTGTGCAAACTTTACAAGTCAAACCATAGCAATCCCTTGCCTTACAAAATTCCCTTCCATAATAAATTATTTGTAAATGTAATTTGCTCCATGTTCTTTCTGGAAATATTCTTTTTAAATCTCTTTCAGTTTGAATAACATTTTTGCCATTCGTTAAGCCCCATCTTTGAGCTAATCGATGTATATGAGTATCAACCGCAAAAGCTGGAACTCCAAAACCTTGAGACATAACCACACTTGCTGTTTTATGGCCTACACCAGGCAGTTTTTCTAGTTCCTCAAAGCTTTTAGGCACTTTACCCCCATGTTTTTCTATAAGCTGTTTAGACATCAAATAAATGCTTTTTGCTTTAACCCGAAAGAGACCAATACTTTTAATCAATTTTTCTATTCTTTTTTTGCCTAATTTTACAAAATGCCCAGGTTTATTATATTTTGGATATATGTTTTTAGTTACATTATTAACATTCAAATCAGTACATTGTGCTGACAAAAGAACCGACATTAAGAGCGTAAAGTTACTAGTATGATCTAGTGGGATAGGTGTTGTTGGATAAATCTTATTTAAAATTTTTAGTATTTTTTTAGCTTTTTCTTTTTCATCCATTATTTAAAGTTCAATAAATCTCTCATTGAGTAAAGCCCTGGTTTTTTACTAATCAACCATTTTGCAGCAGTTAAAGCTCCATCTGAATAAAGTGCTCTATCATAAGCCTCATGATTTAATTTTATTATTTCTTTTCCACTAGAAAACGTAACTTCATGTTCACCAATAATTTCACCTTTTCTAATTGAATTGAAATTAATTTTTTTTCCATAGGGAAAAGATTTTTTATTTAAAAATTTTTTACCCATTAAATTATAAAAGTTTTTATTTTTCCCATCAGCGATACCTTTTCCAAGCATTAAAGCTGTTCCTGAGGGGTAATCTTTTTTGTGTTTGTGATGAACCTCAAAAACTTTACTCAGGTATTCATCATTTAGTGATTTTGAGGCAATTTCAGTTAGATACATTAATAAATTAACACCTAGGCTCATATTACCTGCTTTTAAAATTGGGATGTTTTTTGAAAATTTCTTAATTAAAGCCTCTTCTTTTTGGGTAAATCCTGTTGTTCCAATTACTACTCTTTTTTTTAATTTAGATGCAATTTTTAAAATATCTAAAGTACAGTTGGGCACTGTAAAATCTATTATTACATCAGTTTTTTTAAAAGCTTGTTCAGTATTTATATCTAGTTTAATACCAGCAATTTTTTTACTTATAGCTCTATTTTCTGTGAGAGCAGCTAATTTAAAGTTTTTATTATTTTTTGAGGATTTAATAAGTTGTTGACCCATTCTCCCTAGGCAGCCAGAAATAGCTAAATTGATTTTTTTCATCTAAGAAAATATTAACCTTTTTTAGTTAATTAGTCTTTAGTTTTTCCAAAAACTTTTTGCTTTTTGAAAGAATTGTTTGATACTTGGGTTGGACTTTTCGTTTTCAATTTCTCTAAATTTTTCAAGTAACTCTTTTTGTTCTTTATTTAAAGAAATAGGAACTTCGGTATTGACTTGGACATAAAGGTCTCCATTTCCACTGCCCCTCATATAAGGCATACCTTTGCCCTTTAGCCTAAATTGCTTTCCATTTTGAGTTCCATCAGGTATTTTAATTTTAGCTTTTCCACCATCAATTGTTGGTATCTCTATTGTAGTTCCCAATGCTGCATCTGCAATGGATATAGGAAATTCAAAGAATAAGTTTTCATCAGATCTTTTAAATAAGTCATGTGAATGAACATTTATAAAAAGATAAAGATCACCACTTGCTCCACCTTTAGAACCTGCTTCACCTTTTCCGGCTAATCTAATCCTAGTTCCATCATCAACACCTTTAGGTATTGTAACTGATATTTTTTTTGAAGCTTGCTTGTTACCTTGACCATTACAGTCTGTGCATGGATTTGTTATTTCTTCACCAGAGCCAGCACATTGAGGACAAGTTTGTTGAACAGTAAAAAAACCTTGGCTAGATCTTACTTTACCATTTCCACCACAAACAGTACATCTGTCTGGAGAATGACCAGGTTTAGAGCCATTACCTTTACAAGTGTTACATTTTTCTGTTGTTGAGAATTTTATATCCTGTTTTTTACCTTCATAGGCTTCTTCAAGAGTAATAGATAAATCATATCGTAGATCTGAGCCTCTATTGTTGGTTTTTCTTCTTCCCCTTGATTGTTGTCCACCAGCAAAATCTCCGAAAAAATCTTCAAATATATCTGAAAAATCCGCTCCACCAAAACCACCACCCTGTCTTCCACCGCCTCCACCTTCAAAAGCAGCATGGCCAAAGTTATCATAATTTTGTTTTTTTTCTTTATCTGAAAGGATGCTGTAAGCTTCACCAGCTTCTTTAAATTTATCTTCAGAAGCTTTGTCGTCTGGGTTTTTGTCTGGGTGATGTTTTACAGCTAATTTACGGTAAGCAGATTTTAATTCTTCAGGGCTTGCATTCTTGCTAACACCTAAGACGTCATAAAAATCTCTTTTAGCCATAAGTTACTTTAAGATGATAGTTGTTTTAAGTCTTAAGCGCTTTTTTCTTTATCTTCTTTTGTTTCTTCTTTTGTTTCTTCTTCTTTTACTTCTTCTTTTACTTCTTCAAAATCCGCATCAACTACATTATCGTCTTTTTTTATTTCGTCATTATTATCACCGTCCTTAGGTGAACCCTCTTTTTTTTCTTGAGATTTGTAAATAGCTTCACCTAGTTTCATAGAAGCTTGAACTAAAGTTTCTGTTTTCTTTTTAATTTCTTCAGCATCAGTTCCTTTAATAGCTTCTTTTAAGTCAGTTGATGCATCCTCTATTGCTTTTTTATCAGCATCAGAAACTTTTGCACCATGCTCCTTTAGATTTTTTTCAGTTGAATGAATTAAAGTATCCGCTTGATTTCTTGCATCTACAGATTCTCTTTTCTTTTTATCTTCATCTTTATTAGCTTCAGCATCTTTTACCATTTTTTCAATCTCTTCATCACTTAAGCCACCTGAAGCCTGGATTTGAATTTTTTGTTCTTTTCCAGTTCCTTTATCTTTAGCAGAAACACTTACAATTCCATTTGCATCAATATCAAAAGTTACTTCTATTTGAGGCACTCCTCTTGGAGCAGGCGCAATTCCAACTAGTTCAAAGTTTCCTAACATTTTATTGTCAGAAGCCATTTCCCTTTCACCTTGAAGTACTCTTATTGATACAGCAGGCTGATTGTCATCAGCTGTAGAAAATACTTGGCTTTTTTTTGTTGGTATTGTTGTGTTTTTTTCAATTAATTTTGTCGATACTCCACCCAATGTTTCAATTCCAAGTGATAGAGGTGTTACATCTAAAAGAAGCACATCTTTAACGTCTCCTTGAAGTACTCCAGCTTGGATTGCAGCACCCATTGCAACAACTTCATCTGGGTTTACACTTTTATTTGGCTCTTTACCAAAAAAGTTTTTAACTTCAGCAAGAACTTTAGGCATTCTTGTCATCCCACCAACCATTACAATTTCATCAATTTCATTTGCAGTAAGGCCCGCATCTTTAAGAGCGGTTTTACATGGTGGTAATGTTCTTGATATTAAATCTTCAACCAAAGCTTCTAATTTTGCTCTAGTCATTTTTAAATTAATATGTTTTGGGCCTGTTTTATCTGCAGTTATAAATGGTAAATTAACATCTGTCTGTTCTGCAGAAGATAATTCAATTTTTGCTTTTTCAGCAGCTTCTTTTAACCTTTGAAGGGCTAATTTATCAGATCTTAAATCAATTCCATTATCTTTTTTAAATTCACCAATTAAATAATCAACAATAGTGTTATCAAAGTCTTCACCTCCTAAAAATGTATCACCATTTGTAGACTTAACTTCAAATACACCATCACCTAACTCAAGGATAGAGACATCAAAAGTTCCACCACCCAAATCATATACAGCAATTTTTTTATTTTCTTTTTTTTTATCCAAACCATATGCTAGTGAAGCTGCGGTTGGCTCATTAATAATTCTTAAAACTTCAAGACCAGCAATTTTACCAGCATCTTTGGTTGCTTGTCTTTGAGCATCATTAAAATATGCAGGAACTGTAATTACAGCTTTTGTTACTGCCTGTCCTAAATATTTTTCAGCTGTTTCTTTCATTTTTACCAGAATAAAAGCAGAGATTTGTGATGGAGAATATTTTTCTCCTCTAGCTTCAATCCAAGCATCTCCTTTTTCTGAATTAACAATCTTAAAAGGGGCAGCAGCGATATCTTTTTTTACAGTAGGGTCTTCAAAATTTCTTCCAATTAATCTCTTTACAGCAAAAATAGTATTTTCAGGATTAGTAACAGCCTGTCTTTTTGCGGGTTGACCTACAAGTTTTTCTCCATCTTCAGTAAAAGCCACAACCGAAGGAGTTGTTCTTGCACCCTCAGCATTTTCTAAAACTTTTGGCTGACTACCTTCCATGATAGACACACATGAATTTGTTGTTCCTAAATCTATTCCTATAATTTTGCTCATAATTTAATTCCTTCCCTTCATATAAGTGTTAATTTTTAATCTACAAGTTCTTGCAATTATTATTAATTGCCTGAATTCTCTTTATTTTCCTCACTTTTTAGCTCATCTTGAACTTTAGTTTTTTTTGAAACCCCAACTAATGCTGGTCTCAAAAGCCTATCTTTCATCATGAAACCTTTTTGAATTTCTTGAACTATTGTTCCAGGCTCTTTTTGATCATCGTCAATTTCCATCATTGCCTGATGTTGATTAGGATCCAATTTTTTACCTATAGAAATGACTGGTGTAATTCCATTTTTTGAGAAAATTGAAATCATATCTTTACTTATGATTTCAAAATGTTCTAAAGTTTTTTTTAAAGCTTCAGTATCTTTTAACACTTCATCACTTTCTAAAATTTGTTTTGACCTCTCTAGGTTATCAATTAGATTTAAAGCTTCTTTCGCAAAAGAAAATCCACCATAATCAAAAGCATCTTCTTTTTCTTTTTCAAATCTTCTTCTTTGATTTTCCATTTCAGCAAAAGCTCTAGCAACCTTATCCTCTAGTTCTTTAATTTTTTCTTCAGGAGTAATCTCTTTTATCTCTTCATTTTTTTCTTTTGGATCACCTTGTTCTTGCTGAATTTGTTCCTCAGTTAGAGTATCTTTAACCTCTTCGTTTTGATTTTCAGAATTAACGTTTTGATCTTTTTCCATGACAACTTATATGGTATGAAATTTAATAATTGCTAGATGTTAAAGAAAAAAATTATAAAATTATTGGTAGGCACTAATAACAAAGGAAAATTGAGAGAAATTAAGGATTTATTGCCAAAAAACCTTGAAATATACTCTCCACAAGACTTTAAATTGAAAAGTCCTTCAGAAAATGGCAAAACATTTAAGGAAAATTCACTAATCAAGGCTAAATTTTTTTCTAAAAAATCAAAAATGATATGCCTGTCTGATGATTCAGGTTTAGAAGTAGATGCTCTCAATGGAGATCCTGGAATTTATTCAGCCAGATGGGGAGGCAAAAAAGGTGATTTTAAAAAGGCGATGAATAGAGTTTTTAAAGAATTAGATAAAAAAGACAAAGATTGGAGACAAAAAAAAATTAAGGCTAGGTTTATTTGTGCTTTAACTATTTATAGTACAAATAAAAAAATAATAAATTCTGTTGGAAAAGTTGAGGGTTTCATTTCACCAATTATAAAAGGTAAAAATGGGTTTGGTTACGATCCCATTTTTATACCAATTGGAAAAAAAATCACATTTGGTGAAATGA
>CAJQRP010000047.1 GCA_905612365.1 uncultured Candidatus Pelagibacter sp.
CTAATAAATATCATTAAATATGACAAAATTGAATTCTATTGGAATAGCTAAAGAACCAAAAGATACCTTAGTTGTTGTTGCAATGTCAGGAGGTGTGGATTCTTCAACAGTGGCAGCTATGATGAAAAATGAAGGATATAATATCATTGGTATAACTTTAAAACTTTATAACGATAACAAAGAGACAGCTTCCTCAAAACAATGTTGTGCAGGCCAAGATATCATGGATGCCAAAAGAGTAGCTCATAAATTAAAGATAGAACATAAAATTTTATATTATCAAAATAAATTTAAAGAAGGGGTTATTGATAACTTTATAGATAGTTATTTAAATGGAGAAACACCCATACCCTGTGTGCAATGTAATAAGACAGTTAAATTTACAGATTTATTTGAAGAATCAAAAAGACTCAATGCTGATGCTTTAGTAACAGGACATTATGTTAAAAGTATTACTGAAAAAGATAATACTGATATGTATAGAGGAATTGATTTAAATAGAGATCAAAGTTACTTTTTATTCAACACCACAAAAGATCAATTAAATTTTTTAAGATTTCCTTTGGGCAATCTTCTTAAAGAAGAAACTAGAAATATTGCAAGAGAGCTTGATCTCAATGTTGCAGATAAGCCTGACAGTCAAGATATCTGCTTTGTTCCAAATGGTGACTATGCCTCAGTTATAGAAAAGTTTAGACCAAACTCTTTTAGCAAGGGTAATATTAAAAATATGAATGGTGAAGTGATAGGAGTTCATGATGGCATTATCAATTATACAATTGGTCAAAGAAAAGGAATTGGAATTTCTGATAAAAATCCACTGTATGTAGTTAAAATAATTGCAGATAAAAATGAAATTATTGTTGGTGCTAAGGAGCACCTTGTTAAAACAAAAATAAATTTAAAAGATTTAAATATTATTACCAATGATCAAAATGATTTTGAAAAGGAATTATTTGTAAAAGTAAGGTCTACTGGAAGATTGATTAAAGCCAAGATAGACATCAATGATACCAATGCAAATGTTAATTTATTGGAAGAGGAACATGGTATTGCACCCGGTCAAGCATGCGTGTTTTATTCAAAAAACATTAATGGATATAAAGTCCTTGGTGGTGGTTGGATTAAAAATGATATTTAGTAGGATCTGATAATACTAGAGAAAATTATTAAGATATTATTTGTTCTTAGCTTTTCTCTTAGCTCTTCTTTTTTTAGAGCCCTGTTTTCTTCGACCTCTATGTTTTTTTGGGTAACCCATGTTTTCCTGTATAATTTTATTGACGTTTAATCGAGGATATAGCATCCTAGTAACAACTTATCAAATTTTTTATGACTAAATCATTTAAGACTTTTCTTAAACATACAGCAAAAGATTACCATAATCAGTCAGTTAACCCTCCTGTAGTAAGAGCGTCCACTATTATTTTCAAATCTATGCAGGATATCAGGAAAATGCAGGATAAAGCCAAGAAAGACCCAATAGGTGGTCATTTTGACTATGGAAGGCAGGGCACCTCTACAACTCATATTCTTTCACAAATACTGAAAGAAATGGAAGAATGTTACCATGTATTCCTAACCCCAACTGGGTTTGGTTCTGTTTTTTTAGCAATTTTTAGTATTGTTAGACCAGGAGATGAAATTATTGTCGCTGACCCAACATATTCACCAACAAGACTATTAGCACAAGACTTTTTAAAAGAGTTTAATATTAAAACAACTTTTTATAACCCTCATGATTTAAAAACTTTAGAAAAAAACATTACAAAAAAAACAAAATTAATATTTGTTGAAAACCCTGGGAGTAATTCATTTGAATTTCAGGATTTGGGTAAAATAATTTCTATTGCTAAAAAGAATAAGATTTATTCTGCTATAGATAATACTTGGGGTACTCCATATTTTCTTAAACCAATTCCATTGGGTTTTGATATGTCAATTGTATCTGCCACTAAATATTATTCAGGACATTCAGATGTTATGGGTGGTAGCCTTGCTGTTAATAAAAAAGTTTTTAAAGATGTTGATAAAACAAATAAGATCACTGGTTTAAGACTAGGTCCAGATGATGCTTATTTAATAACACGAGGGTTAAGAACTCTTGATGTTCGATTAGACAAACATGAGAAGAGTTCAAAAGCAGTAGCTGAATTTTTATCTAATTATAAAAATATAAAACTTTTATATCCACATAAAAAAGATTCATTTAATTTTAGGATGTGGAAGAAATATTATTCTGGTGCATCAGGACTAATGGGTCTTAAGATTAAATCAAAAAATAAAAATTCAGTAATTAAATTTGTTAATTCTCTAAAATTATTTGGCTATGGTTATAGTTGGGGTGGATTTGAAAGTTTAGCTCTATATCAAGATAAAAGAGAACAAGGTAACAGACAATTTTTAAATTTACCTAAAGATGAGCACCTTGTAAGACTACATATAGGCTTAGAAGATCCAAAAGATTTGATTGAAGATTTAAGGAAATCCCTTAAATTTATCAAATGAGCTCTGAAAAATTCATTAAAAATAAATCAACATTAGTTACATTAATTACAGCTTGCTTAATTGTAATTATATCTCTTGGAATAAGACAAACTTTTGGAATGTTTTATTTGGATTTCGAATTAGATTTGGGAATTACATTAAGACAATTTAGTTTTGCAATTGGACTGCAAATGTTTATGTGGGGCTTATTTGGTCCATTGTTTGGAATCGTTACTGATAAGTATGGTGGTCATATTGCTGTATTTATAGGTTTTTTATTTTACCTTTTGGGTATTATACTTTTGTATTCTGGCTTTAATAAAGATTTTTATTTTACTATAAATATGGGAATTTTAATTGGCATTGGTCTTGGAGCTACGGCTGTTAGTATTCCAGTATCCGTAGTATCAAAACATTTTCAATCTTCCAATAGAACAATAGCAACTGGAATAGTTACAGCAGCGGGTTCATTTGGGTATTTTGTCTCTCCATTATTTACAAGAATGTCTTTAGTTGAATATGGTTGGTCAAATACTTTATTATTTTTTTCTATTTTTCTTGTTGTTGGTTTATTTTTAGCTTTTTTATTAACTACACCTAAAAATGTGGTTGGTGGAATAATAGAAGACAAGCAAACAGCAGGGGAAGCGATTAAAGAAGCTTTCAAAAATAAGAGTTTCATTTATCTGACATTAGGTTTCTTTGTATGTGGCTGGCATATAACTTTAATTGCAACTCATATCCCTGCCTATTTAAATGATAGAGGTTTACCAGATTGGTATGCAGCAACGCTTTTATCAATGATTGGTTTATTTAATATTTTTGGAACACTCACATCTGGATACCTTTCAACCAAGTTTCCAAAGAAACTAGTTCTTAGTGCAATATATTTAATGAGAGGAGTTGTAATAGCATTATTTATATTCCTCCCACCTAGTCCAACTTTAGCAGTATTATTTGGAGTTACTTTTGGTTTTTTATGGCTGGCAACAGTACCTCCAACTGCAGGAATAGTTTCCTCTATATTTGGAACAAAATATATGGGCTTACTCTATGGAATTGTTTTTTTAAGTCACCAAGTAGGTTCTTTTTTTGGTGCCTATCTTGGCGGAGTATTTAAAGAGGTTTACGGATCTTATGATTATGCATGGTACGTTTCTATCGCATTATCAAT
>CAJQRP010000048.1 GCA_905612365.1 uncultured Candidatus Pelagibacter sp.
AATCCAGATTTGTGCAACTTTTGGATTATCAATATTTATTAGGTCAATTGCACAGTTTTTATGGACACCAGATTTTAGAAATATTGATAAACCATTATTAGAAGGAAGATTAGAAATTTCAGGTATATTTATTGGACAACCTCAACTAATTGCTAGTTTGGTTTGTTTAGTTGCTTTTATTCTTCTTTATCTATTCGTAACAAAAACTGAAACTGGTTTAGCACTGCAGGCAACAGCACAAGACAGGCATGCGGCTGAAATTTTAGGTATACCATCTGATAAAATGTTTGCTATCGGTTGGGCAATAGGACTTGGTTGTGTTGGTGTTGCTGGAGGAATGATGGCAAATTATTTTTTTATCTTTACTGACGTTGGAATAAATTTTGCTCTATTTGCATTTGTTGCTGTGGCATTAGGAGGCTTTGGAAGTATTATTGGGTGTTTGTATGCAGGAATTATTATTGGATTAGTTGAGTCATTAGGTGGTTTGCTGATAGATCCATCTTTTAAACTTTTATATGTTTTTGCAATTTACCTACTAGTTGTAATTTTTAGGCCACAAGGTTTGTTTGGAAGGTATTAATTATGGATAAATTATTAATAGCTAAATCTGAACCTCTCTGGAATACAGATAAAAGAATTATATCTTTAATTGGCAGTCTAATTGTGTTGTTATTTGCTTTACCTCATTTTGGATTGAATTCTTTCTATCTTCATTTGATGATAATGATTTTTATGCATGCAGTTATGGCTCAGTCATGGAATGTAATTGCAGGTTTTTCAGGACAAATCAGTTTAGGCCATGGTGCTTTTTTTGGAATTGGAGCATACGCAACATCATTCCTTTATGTTCAGTATGGTATATCCCCATGGATAGGTATTTTTGTTGGAATGATTATTTCAGGAATTGCTGCAGTTTTAATTGGTATCCCAATGTTAAGACTGAGTGGACATTATTTTGCTATTGCCACCTTATTAATTGGAATTAGTTTTCAAATTATATTTCAAAGATGGGAGTGGGTAGGTGCCGCATCAGGAGTATGGGTTCCAATGACTTCAGGAGACTCTTTGTTAGCTCTTCAATTTCATAGTAGTAAAATGCCTTACTATTATATTTTTTTAGTATTTTTTATAATTACATTTTTTTTAGTTTGGCTCTTAAGTAGATCAAAATTAGGATACAGATTAAGAGCCGTAAGAGATGATCCACAGGCAGCATTAAGTTTGTGTATTAATGTTTCTAATTATAAAATCATAGCCTATGTAATTTCAGCAATGATAATGGCGCCAATGGGAAGTTTATTTGCTCAGTACATACTTATTATTGATCCAGATAGAGTGTTTAATATAGAAATTTCAATCATTGTTTTATTGATCACAGTCCTTGGTGGAATTGGAAATGTTTGGGGGCCTATTGTGGGTGCAGCTATTCTTATTCCAATTTCAGAATATTCTAGAATTTATTTAGGTGGAACAGGAGGGGCTGTAGATTTAATTCTCTATGGGTTAATTTTAATGCTAATTTGTATTTTTAGACCAGAGGGGCTTATATCTTTTTTTCCAAAAAATATTTTAGAAAGGAAAAAACAAAGATGAAAATTTTATCTGTAGAAAATTTAAGTAGATCTTTTGGAGGTATAAAAGCCAATAATGATATTTCTTTTGAAGTTGCAGAGGGTACAATTTTGGGAGTTATAGGACCTAATGGTGCAGGCAAATCTACTTTGTTTGATTTAATTACTGGCTATACAAAAACTGATAATGGCAAAGTTAGCTTCTTTAATAAAGATATATCAGGTTTAAGTCCTGACAAAATTAGCAGTCTAGGTATTGGAAGAACTTTTCAAAAATTAAAACCTTTTGCGGATCAAACATTATTAGAAAATGTAATGATTGGCTCGTTTGTGAAAGAAGACAATATTAAAAAGGCAAGGGATAAAGCTTTAGAAATAATAGATTTTGTTGATCTTATAGAAAAGAGACATCATTTTGCTAGAGAGCTTTCAACTGGTCAAAGAAAGAGATTAGAAATGGCAAGAGCAATGGCAATTGAACCAAAATTATTATTAATGGATGAAGTTACAGGAGGTGTTGATCAAAAAACTATTCCAGGTTTAGTTGAGTTAATTAAAAAACTTAAAAAATCTGGTGTAACAATAATTACCATTGAACATAATATTAATATTATAATGGAAATTTCTGACAATATTCTAGCGCTAGATCAGGGTAAAAGAATTGCTTATGGAACACCAAAAGAAATTCAAAAAAATGAAGAAGTAATAGACTCGTATTTAGGAACTGTTGATGCTACTTGATATAAAAAATATTGATGTTTTATATGATGATTTTCAAGTTATTTGGGATGTATCAATAAATGTAGATAATGGAGAAATGGTTGCTCTTTTAGGACCTAATGGATCTGGTAAAAGTACAATTTTAAATACAATCAGTAATCTAGTTAGTCATAAGAATGGAAGTATACATTTTAAAAATGATCTAATTTCTGAAATCCCAACCTTCAAAAGAACTGAATTAGGAATTTCCCATGTTCTTGAGAGACGAAGAGTATTTCCACACCTTACTGTTATGCAAAACCTTATTCTTGGTGCTTGGCATCCTAAAGCAAAAGAGGAATTGAGTAGTTCTTTATCTAAGGTTTATAAGATTTTTCCAAAACTAGAATCTAGATCAAGCCAGTTAGCTCACACTATGTCTGGTGGCGAACAACAAATGCTAGCTATAGCAAGAGGCTTGATGGGACTTCCTAAACTTTTGATGGTAGATGAGCCATTTTTAGGATTATCACCCTTAGTAGTAAAAGATTTAATAAAGATATTCAAAAATGTAGTTAGTGAAGGAATATCAATTCTTTTTGTTGAGCAAAATGTAAGACTGGCACTTAGTATGGCAGATAGAGGTTATGTTCTTGAAAGTGGAAGATTAGTTGTTAGTGGCAAATCGAATGAATTAATTGGTAGTGATAAAGTTAAAAAAGTTTTTTTAGGAAGCTAACTACAAAGCAGCTAAATCGTTATTTAATTTATCAGTAATAAGCATTTTTCCTGGAGTATGAGTTATACAAAAGTCAGGTTTTGAATTTTCTAAAACTGATTGTGGAGTAACCCCACATGCCCAAAAAACTGGGATCTCATCATTTTTAAATATTCTTGGAGCATCACCATATTCAGGATTCATTATATCATTTATTCCAATTTCTGATGGATCACCTAAATGAATAGGGGCGCCATGAACTGCTGGAAACCTAGAGCTGATTTGAATTGATCTAATTGCATCTTTTGAATTTAAAGGTCTCATAGAAACAACCAATTTTCCTGAGAACTGACCTGCTGGCTCACAATCTATTGATGTACGATACATTGGTACAATTGTATTATTTTCTATATGTTGAATTGGTATACCTGCCTCAATTAAGGGTAGTTCAAAAGACATAGAGCAGCCTAGTACGAAAGTTACCAAATCATCATTCCAATATTTTTTGATGTCATATGGTTCATCAATCAGTTTTCCTTTTTCCCAAATTCTGTATTGAGGTACATCTGTTGTAATATCAATATCACCGAGATCTTTTAATATCGGATTACCTTTGGTACCAAAGCCTATCAAAGGACATGGTTTAGGATTTTTTTGACAAAATGATGCAAAATCCATTGCATATTTACTTGGTAGTATACAAAGATTACCTTGTACGTATTTATTAGCAGTCCCAGCTGTCTGATCTTTGTACTCATTCTTTCTAATAATTTTTCTAGCTTCAACCGGATCTTGGATATCAAGCATAAATTTAATATTTAGATTTTTTTGTACCCTCAATTATTTCTTTTAACTGTTTATATTCTTTACAGCCACAACTTTTTAAAACTTCTAATCTTTCTTTAGCCAGATCCATTCTATTAGTAACCATATAAAGCTCTCCAAGGTACTCGTTTATTCCATTATGATTAGGTTCAATTTGTAAACCTTGTAAGTAAAACTCTTCACCTTTTTCATAATCTCCAAGTTTTCTAGTAGTAAAGCCTAAATAATTTAAAGTATCTGCTTGTAGAGGTTTTTTCTTATTAGATTTTAAAAGAAGCTTTTGTGCCTTAGCATATCTTTTTTGTGCTTTTTCTATTTTACCTTTTTTTTCATATTTTTTTGCAGCTTTAACTAAATTTTTTGCTTTTGTGAAGTCTGACACTTTAGAAGAAGAATCGTTATCACTGCTAGTCCCTGCAGAGAATGAATTACTAGTAAGAGCAATAATTATTAGTAAAGTATAAATAAGTTTTTTCATATTTTAATTAAATTTTTTCATTTTATTTAAAGGTTTAAGTATTAAGCCATTGTTAACTAAGTTATCTTTGATTGATTCTGCAGTTGCTAATGAACTTTCATTATCACCATGTATACAAACAGAGTCAATTTCACAAGGTATCTGTTTACCACTGAGACAATTTATTGACTGATTTTTAACCATATATAACACATGTTTCTTTGCAATATCTGGATCAGTGATTAAAGCGTTAGGCTTATTTCTAGAGACCAAATTACCGTCATCTTCATAATTTCTATCGGCAAATATTTCACAAGCTATTTTCATATTATTTTTCTTAGCAGCAATTTCCATTTGTGAACCAGTCGGGACAAGATAAATAATATCTTTATTTATATCTTTAATTGCCTCAGCCAGCGTTGTGGCTAATTCTAAATCTTCACAAGCCATATTATTAAGTGCTCCATGTGGCTTGATATGGGTTACATTTTCATTATGTTTTTGAGCAATTTTTTGTAATATTTCGTATTGTTCAAAAATTAGTTTTTTTATTTCTAAAGAATTTAAATTCATTCTTTTTCTTCCAAAGTTTTCAGGATCATTAAAAGAAGGATGAGCACCCATACTAACTCCATTCTTTTTAGAAATTTGAATAACCATTTCCATTGTTTGTTCATCCCCAGCATGATAGCCACAGGCAATGTTGGCAGAATTTACAATATTAAGTAACTTGGGATCATTCTCGATTGAATGAAACTTAGATTTTTCTCCTAAATCACAATTGATATTAATTTC
>CAJQRP010000049.1 GCA_905612365.1 uncultured Candidatus Pelagibacter sp.
TAATATGCAACAATATCTCCAAAATAAAAAAGGCCTTGTCCAAGGTGTTTTTGATAATGTCTATGACAAATATGATTTAATGAATGACTTTATGTCATTAGGAGTTCATAGAGTTTGGAAAAAAGATCTATTAAGTTGGATGAACCCTTCAAATAATAAAACTTTAATTGATGTTGCCTGTGGTACGGGAGATATTGGTAAACTTTTTTTAGACGCAACTGATAAAAATGGAAAAATATTTTGTGTTGATCCAAATAAAGGAATGGTTAGTAAAGGCAAAGAAAAGTTAAGTGCTTATAAAAATATCAATTGGATAATAGCTCCAGCTGAAAAATTGCCTATTGGGGATAATTCTTGTGATTACTACACAATTAGTTTTGGACTACGAAATACTAAGGACCTAAACAAAGCTCTATCAGAAGCTTATAGAGTTTTAAAACCTGGAGGTCGCTATTTATGTTTGGAGTTTTCTAAAATTCAAAACTCTAATTTGGAATTTATATATAAAAATTATTCAAAACTTATTCCTTTGGTTGGAAAGGCTATTGTTGGACAAAAAGAACCTTACGAATATCTAATTAAAAGCATTGAAGAATTTATCAATCAAGAAGAGTTAATCGATTTAATGAATAAAAATAAATTTGTTAACTGTAGTTATAGAAATTTATCAGGTGGAATTGTAGCTATCCATTCAGGTTGGAAAATCTAATGTTAAAAAAAATATTTATCTTATTTAAATTGGGAAGAAAATTAGCTCGTTCTGATGTATTGGCTATTCTTTCTAAATTTAAAAAGCCACCATTAGCAATCAAGATTCTCTTTCAAATACTTTCATTTTCTTTTTCATCCCCAAGTAGAACTAATTTAAACGAAAATGAAGGAGCAAGACTTTCTAAGTCTCTACAATCAATGGGAACTACATTTATTAAATTAGGACAATTTTTAGTTACTAGACCTGATATTATTGGAGATGATTTAGCAAAACAGTTAGAGGGCTTACAAGATAGATTGCCAGCCTTTACTTTATCTGAAGCAAAAATAATAATTAAAAAAGACCTAGGAGATGATACCTACAATTCTATCATTGATTTAAGTGAGCCAGTTGCAGCAGCTTCAATAGCGCAAGTCCATAAAGCAAAAATAAATGACAATGGAACCATAAAAGATGTTGCTATTAAAATTTTGAGACCAGATATAAAAAAAGTATTTAATGAAGAAATAGATGCTTTGATGCTTTTTGCTTTTATGGTTGAGTCATTTATAAAAAAAACAAAAAGATTAAAATTAGTAGAAGTTGTTTTTCTTCTTAAAGAAATAACTAATTTAGAAATGGATTTAAGATTTGAGGCAGCAGCTGCAAACGAATATGCTGAAAATACAAAGAATGATGCAGGTTTTAGAGTTCCTGCTATTTATTGGAATTTTACAAGCGAAAATGTGATGACACTTGATTGGGTTGATGGTGTTTCTATTCGTGAAACAGAAGATTTACAAAAAAGAAACATAGATACAAAGAGAATAGCCTCTGATGTTATTCAGCATTTTTTAAGACATGCTGTCAGAGATGGTTTTTTTCATGCTGATATGCATCAAGGAAATATATTTATTGATGATAATGGACAAATTGTTCCTATAGATTTTGGTATAATGGGGAGATTGGATGACCTTAGTAAAAGATTTTTAGCTGAAATTTTATTTGGATTTATTCAAAGAGACTACAAGAAAGTTGCAGAAGTACATTTGGTTGCTGGTTTAGTTCCTAAGGATGTGCCCGTTAATGATTTAGCACAAGCATTAAGATCAATTGGTGAACCAATCTTTGGTCAATCTGTAAAAGATATTTCTGGGGGGAAATTGTTAAAACAACTTTTTGAAGTTACTGAAAAATTTAATATGCAAACTCAACCACAATTATTAATGTTACAAAAAACAATGGTAGTTGTTGAGGGTGTGGCCAGAAAACTTAACCCTAATACTAATATATGGGAGACTTCAAAACCAGTTTTAGAAAACTGGTTAAGAGAAACAAAAGATCCAATCAATACCTTAAATGAAAGTTTAAAAACTACCACTGAAGTAATTAAAAGATTGCCTGATTTTCCAGAGATTATGGATAAGGCCAATCAAGCTTTATCGTTTTTAGCAAGTGGACAGATCCCTCAAAATTCAAACTCATTTACAGCCTTAAATGAAAAGAGATCTGAAATGACTACCTTTAGAAATCAATCTATTGTTGGTTTATTACTGCTTGTAATTTTTGGTCTAGTAGTATTTTAATTTGCACAATGAACAATATATCTGAAAGAAAAATACTTTTAATAATATGTGGTGGCATATCTGCTTACAAAAGTTTAGAATTAATCAGATCTTTAAAGAAATTAGGTGCAAAAGTTAAAACTATTCTTACTAAAAGTGCCAAAGAATTTGTAACTCCTTTGTCGGTTGCCTCATTATCTCAAGAAAAAGTTTATGACGACTTATTTAGCCCTGAAAATGAGGCTGAAATGAATCATATTTCACTATCTAGATGGGCAGACTTAATTGTTGTGGCTCCAGCTACAGCTAATACAATTTCAAAATTGAGTGCAGGGTCTTCTGAGGATCTTGCTTCAGCTGTAATTTTGGCCTCTGATAAAGATATTTTTTTAACACCCGCTATGAACGTTAGAATGTGGGAACACCCATCAACTAAAGAAAATCTTAAAAAATTACAATCATTTGGTTATAAGATTATAGGTCCTGAAATTGGTGATATGGCCTGTGGAGAATTTGGTGAAGGGAAAATGACTGAACCAGTTAACATTATTCAAGAAATTAATTCATACTTTAGTGAATTAAATAAAAATCATAAATTAAAAGCCTTAGTAACGGCTGGACCAACTAATGAATATATTGACCCTGTAAGATTTATAACAAATAAGTCTTCTGGAAAACAGGGATATGCCTTAGCAAAATCATTAGCTAAAAAAGGCTTTCAGACCACTTTAATTTCTGGACCTACAAATTTAGAAGTAAGCGCTAATATAAACTTAATTAAAGTAGAAACTGCAGATGAGATGTTTAAAGCTACACAGGCTAATCTACCAGCAGATGTAGCAATTTTTTCAGCAGCTGTTGCTGACTTTAAAGTCAAAGAAATAAACAATGCTAAAATAAAAAAGCAGGAAAAATTACATTTAGAACTAGAAAAAAATATTGATATTTTAAATTATGTATCAAAACATAATTCTCTTAGACCAAAGTTGGTAATTGGATTTGCAGCAGAAACTGATGATGTGGAAGTAAATGCAAAAAAAAAATTAGAAGAAAAAAATTGTGACTGGATAATAGCAAATGATGTTTCCAATAAAGCAATTGGATTTGACTCTAGTTTTAATGAAGTTTCAATTTATTATAGAGATAAAAATATGAATGATGAAAAGCTTACAATAAAAAGTAAGTCTGAAATTTCTGATGAAATAGTAGATAGAGTTATTAAAAAATTAAATTAAATTCAGTGGCTAAAGTATTAATCAAAAAATTAAATCCTAAAGTAGAATTACCCACCTATAAAACAGATGGTGCTTCAGGTATGGATTTGATGGCTTTTATTGAGGAACCCATTAGAATAGCTCCTAATAGCTCATATTTGGTTCCTACAGGGCTTTCAATGGCATTTTCAGAGGATTATGAAGTTCAAATTCGTCCTCGATCTGGTTTGGCTGCTAAAAAGAGGATTACAGTTTTAAATACCCCAGGAACAATTGATAGTGATTATAGAGGAGAAATTAAAGTTATACTTTTTAATCATAGTAAAGAAGATTTCCTTATCAACAATAAAGATAGAATAGCACAAATGATTTTAATGCCTGTAATTAAGATGGAGCTTGAAGAAACAGATAATTTGCCCGATACATTACGAGGTGATGGTGGATTTGGCTCAACAGGTAAATGAATAACCAATTAAGAAAATCATCAATCGAAAGATATTCAAGACAAATAGTATTAAAGGATATTGGCACTATAGGACAAAAAAAAATTATATCTGCAAAAGTTTTAATTGTTGGAATGGGTGGCTTAGGGTCTCCTGTTGCTGAATTTCTTGCAAGAGCTGGTGTTGGTTCAATAGGAATAGTTGATGATGATAAAGTTAGTTTATCCAATCTACATAGACAAAGTCTTTATAACACCAGTGATATAGGAAAATTTAAAGTTCAAGTAGCAAGGGTTAAAATTAAAGAAATAAACCCAAGTATTAAAATTAAGATTCACAAAATAAGATTGAATAAAAATAATTTTAAGAAAATTATAAAAGATTATGATTATATAGTTGATGGCTCTGATAATTTTTCCACAAAATTTTTATTAAATGATTTTTGTTATAAATTTAAAAAAATACTTGTAACTGGAGCTATAAGTAAATTTGATGGTCATATATTTACTTTTAATTTTAAAAATAAAAAAATTCCATGTTTAAGATGTTTTTTTCAAGACTCTGATATTTCAGATGATTTATTAAATTGTGAGTCAGAAGGTATTCTTGGTACTGTTGCTGGTATAATTGGAACTATACAAGCAAACGAAGTTTTAAAGAAAATACTTGGTATTGGAAAGAGTCTTGATGGATATATTTTTATCTTAGATTTATTACAATTAAATTTTAGAAAAGTTAAACTTAAAAAAAAAAAAAACTGTTTTTGTAAATGATAAAAAAAATAGCTATTTGGTGTTTTTGTCTATCAATTTTAAACATTCAATTCATAAACGCTGAGGAAAAATTTTTATCTCTAAAAAAAAATAAGACTAATGTTAGGTATGGGCCAAGCATAGATCGTTCTATTAAATATGTTTATAGAAAGATTAATTTGCCTGTAAAACAGATAGACAAAAAAGAGAATTGGAGAAGAGTAGTATTTTTTGATAATAATAGTGGCTGGATTCATTGGAGTCAGTTGAAACCATCAAACTCTATTATTATTTTAGAAGATAAAATCTTATATAAAAAGCCATCTAACTTTTCAAAACCAATAGCCAAACTAGAAAAAGGAAGGCTATTAGTTTTAAAAAAATGTGAAAATATGTGGTGTAATGTAAAAACCGATAATTATTCAGGTTGGGTCAAGACTGAAAATATTTGGGGTTCTATTAAATAAAATCAGCACATAGTGATTTAACACTATTTTCAGCTAGTCTTGTAGTGTGGGTATACTCTTTATGGTCAATCCCAAGTTCAATAGTTGCACTATCTGACTTAAATTTAGAAATTTGATCATCATTTAATTTAAAATGGATAAACTGTACTGAAGATGCTTTTCCTTCTGCAGATGTTCTATCAACATCTTCTTCTGGAACAGCTTTAACAATTTCATCATTAATTTTTATAAATATTTTTTCTTCAATTCCCCCAACTTTACCTAAAAATGTAGCTCTTAAAATTGGATTATCAATTTCAAACATTAGTGTAGCTGTAAGTTCTTTTCCATTTGGAACCAAAGGGTTGTAGGCTATTAACTCATCTTTTAATTGCTCATCTCCACCTTTTTCAATGTGAAGCATCTCTTGAACTTGAGCAACCATAGTTTCAAAACTTTCAAAATAAAAAGTAGCATAAGGACCAAGTGCTATTCTTCTATCTTTTTTAAACTCAACTAAGTCTTTTCTGATTTGCTTTCTACTTTTTGCATAAACATCAGATGGTAATAAATCTTCTTTTTCTATTTCTCTTTTTTCTTTACTCATAGTTATAATCTATAACTTTTTGCTATTAATTCGATAGGGTGAAGTGCCTCATCATTTGCAATATTTGTGTCTGTTTCTAATTGTTTTAAATGTTTGCCTGCTAAAGGGCAATCTGAAGCCATATATTTATTATTTTTATTTTTAATTTGCCTTGCTGTTGGAGTTCCAACTTTTACAGCTAAATCGTGAGTCTCCTTCATCACGCCAAAAGTTCCACCATGACCAGCACATCTTTCAACAACATCCATTTTTATATTAGGAATAAATTTAAGCATATCTCTAGATTTAATACCCATGTTTTGCGCTCTTGCATGACATGCGTTGTGAACTGTAACTCCACCATCAATTTCTTGTAAGCCTTCTGCTAAGCCCTCGTTTTGTGCTATATCAACAATATATTCATCTATATCACTAACACTTTTTGAAAGTCTTTTAATATTTTCATCGTTTGGTAGTAGTAAAGGCCATTCAAATTTCAACATTAGGCCACAACTGGCTGTTAGAGTAATAATTTGATAACCCTTATCTACCCACTCTAGTAAATCTTTGGAAACTTTTTTAGCTTGTTCTACAACTTTTGGTAAATCTGCTTGCTCAAGATAAGGCATTCCACAACAACCCGGATAAGCTTCTTGAACCTCTACTCCATTTTTCTTTAAAACTTTTAATGCAGCTACACCTGTATCTTTTTTATTAAAATTAACAAAGCATGTTGAGTAAATTACAACCTTTCTATCTTTAGATGGGGCTTCACTATTTGTTGGAATATTATTTTTTTTAAAATAATTTGTAAATGTTTCTGAATTATAAGTAGGAAGTTTAACTCTCATATCAATTCCAGCAACTAATTCTAATATTTTTCTAAAGAATATATTTTTAGTGCTTGATGCCCAGTTTATTAATGATGATAGCATTACACCAATTTTTGCATTTCTATCTATTTTAGCTAACTGAGCTGGAATAACTGGCAACTTATTTAATTTTTTTTGAGCTGTTCTATATCTCAACATTAAATGAGGAAAGTCTAAATCAAAATCATGTGGTGGAACATAAGGACACTTAGTCATAAAACACATGTCACATAAAGTACAAGCGTCTACTACAGGTTCAAATTGTTCACTCTTTAAACTTTCTACATCCTCGTTTTCTGACTCATCTATCATGTCAAATAATTTTGGGAAAGAGTCACATAAATTAAAACATCTTCTACATCCATGACAGATATCAAATGTTCTCCTCATTTCGTCATCTAATTTTTTTTGATCTAAAAAATCAGGATGCTCAAAATTTATTGGATGTCTTATAGGCGCGTCTATACTGCCTTCTTTACTCATATTTAAAATTTATGGATTTAATGGTGGGGTTCTTCCCCACCATAAATTAAGTCTTATTTACGCAATAGATTCTAATGTTTTTTGGAATTTACCTGCGTGTGATTTTTCAGCTTTTGCTAAAGTTTCAAACCAATCAGCAATTTCTGAAAATCCTTCTTCTCTAGCTGTTTTTGCCATACCCGGGTACATGTCCGTATATTCATGTGTTTCACCCTGTACTGCTGAAGCTAAATTATCTTTAGTTTCACCAATCGGCAGTCCTGTAGCTGGATCACCAACTTCCTCTAGGTATTCAAGGTGTCCGTGTGCATGACCTGTTTCACCTTCAGCTGTAGATCTAAATACAGATGCTACATCGTTATAACCTTCAATATCTGCTTTTTGAGCGAAATATAGATAACGTCTGTTTGCTTGGCTTTCACCTGCAAATGCATCTTTTAAGTTTTCTTCTGTTTTACTACCCTTTAATGACATATTTTTCTCCTTAATGATTATGTGATATATATAATCCTTCTAAGCTGCAAGTCAACAGTTTAGAATTGTTTTAATGTAAATTTTAAGTTGTTGAAAATACTGAATTAATTTTGATTTTGATTATCACTCGCAACTTTAATCAATACTTCTACTGATTTTATTTTTTTTCCTGTGATATTTTTTTTTATATTCACAGAGTCAATGTCATCGTTGTTACAATCAATGAGTTCATTTGTATCTTCGTCAAAAAAGTGATGATGCTCCGTCACGTTAGTATCAAAATAACTTTTATCTGAATTGATAGAAATTTCTTTTAAGTATCCTTTGTTTTTAAATGCATGAATTGTATTATAAACTGTGGCTAAAGAAATTTTTTCACTCAGCTTATTCTCAATAATTTTAGTCAGATCATTTATTGTAAAGTGAAAGGTTTTTTCAGGTGAAAACAATACTTCACAAATTTTCAGTCTCTGCCTAGTTGGTCTTAGGCCAGATTCTCTTAGTTTATCTGTGTATATACTTATATTGCTCATTACTGTTTATAATAGTTCTAAACTATTTCTATATTATAATCATAATAAATCAAGTATTAAGGAACTGAAATTTATGAAAAAAAACTCATTCACATACGATGAGCTAATAAGCTGCGGAAATGGCGAACTTTTTGGCCCAAGTAATGCAAAATTGCCACTTCCACCGATGCTCATGTTTGATAGAATAACTGAAATCAACGAGGACAATGGTACTTTTAGTAAAGGCTCTTTAAAAGCAGAGCTTGATATCAAAGAAGACCTTTGGTTTTTTGATTGTCACTTTAAAGGAGACCCTGTTATGCCAGGTTGTCTTGGCTTAGATGCTATGTGGCAACTAGTTGGTTTTTATCTTGGCTGGCTTGGCAATCCGGGTAAAGGAAGAGCTTTGGGAGTCAGTACAGTAAAATTCACTGGTGAAGTTTTACAAAGTGTTAAAAATGTAAGATATGAAATTGATATAAAAAAAATTATGGCACCAGGTGGAACAACAGTTGGTCTTGCAAATGGTTTAGTATTTGCCGATGGCAAAAAAATATATTCAGCAGAAAGTTTAAAAGTGGGGTTATTTAAATAATGAGAAGAGTAGTAGTTACAGGTTTGGGTGTTGTTTCTTGTTTAGGTAATAATCAAGAAGAAGTTTATCAATCTCTTTTAAATTCAAAATCAGGAATATCTTTTTGTGAAGAATACAAAGAACACAATTTAAGAAGTCATATTCACGGCAAACCAAATATTAAACTTGAAGATCATGTTGATAGAAAAACTATCAGATTTATGGGCTCTGGATCTGCATACAATTACATTGCAATGAAAGAAGCTATTAAGGATTCAGGATTAGAGGACAAAGATGTGAGTAATTTTAAAACTGGAATAGTTATGGGTTCTGGTGGTCCTTCAATAGAAAACGTAGTTTTGTCTGTTGATAAGACAAGAGCTAAGACACCAAAATTAATGGGGCCATTTATTGTTCCAAGAACTATGGCTAGTACATCCTCAGCAACTCTTGCTGTACCTTTTAAAATCAAAGGGGTAAATTATACAATGAGTTCTGCTTGTGCAACGAGTGGACATTGTATTGGTCATGCAAGTGAATTAATTCAAATGGGTAAACAGGATATTGTTTTTGCTGGTGGAAGTGAAGAATTACACTGGGCAATGACTGCAATGTTTGATGCTATGACTGCATTGTCTTCTAAATATAATGATGCACCTGAAACTGCTTCAAGAGCTTATGACAAGACTAGAGATGGTTTTGTAATAGCGGGTGGTGGTGGAGTTTTAGTGCTTGAAGAGTATGAGCATGCAAAAGCTAGAGGTGCAAACATATATGCTGAATTAACAGGATATGGTGCGACTTCTGATGGGTATGATATGGTGGCCCCATCAGGCGAAGGTGCTGTTAGATGTATGAAGATGGCTTTAGGAACTGCTAAAAACAAGATGGACTATTTAAATACTCATGGAACATCAACTCCAGTTGGTGATATTACAGAACTAAGAGGTGTTGGAGAAGCATTTGGTGCTGAAGTACCAAAAATTAGTTCTACAAAATCTCTTTCGGGTCACCCACTAGGTGCAGCATCAGTTCATGAAGCAATTTATAGTTTAATCATGATGAAAAATAGTTTCATCACAGCCTCAGCTAACATTACTGATATGGATGATGAAGCTAAGAAATTTCCAATCGTTACCAAAACTGAAACAGGAGTAACCTTAAACTCTGTAATGTCTAATAGTTTTGGTTTTGGTGGAACTAATGCAACTTTAATTTTTGAAAAGGTCTAAATGAGTTTAATGAAGGGTAAAAGAGGATTGATCATGGGAGTTGCCAATGAAAGATCTATCGCTTGGGGTATTTCGCAAAAACTTGCAGAAGCTGGAGCAGAACTTGCATTCACTTATCTTGGTGATGCACTAAAAAAAAGAGTAATTCCTTTAGCTGAAAAATTAAATTCAAAAGCTACATTTAGTTGTGATGTTGAAAATAAGGAAGAAGTAATAAAACTTTTTGAAGATATTAAATCTCAGTGGGGACAAATTGATTTTGTAGTTCACGCCGTTGCTTTTTCAGATAAATCTGAATTGTCAGGTGAATATTTAAACACAACTAGAGAAAATTTTTTAAGAAGTATGTTAATTTCATGTTTTTCATTTACAGAAGTTGCAAAAGAAGCATCTAAATTAATGAAAGAGGGTGGAAGTATGTTAACTTTAACCTATGAATCTACTAAAGCTATTCCAAACTATAATGTAATGGGTGTTTGTAAATCAGCTCTTGAAGCAAGTGTTAAATATCTTGCAAGAGACTTGGGTGCTAAAGGCATGAGAGTGAATGCCATAAGTGCAGGACCTATTAAAACTTTAGCAGCTTCTGCCATTGGAGATGCAAAATTCCTATACAAATGGAATGAAGACCATTCTTTTCTAAAAAGAAATGTAGATATCCATGATGTTGGGAATTCAGCATTATATCTACTAAGCGACCTTGCAAGTGGTGTTACTGGTGAAATTCACTATGTTGATGCTGGATATAACAAGGTTGGAATGCCAGACCCTAAGAATATTACTTAAGATATAGTTAATTTTAGTTTAAAATATTAGGGGCGTTAGGTTGTCAGGTGCCCCATAGAAAAAACTCAGATACTTATTCTAGGAGTTTCATTTTTGATTTAAAATATTATTTAGATTTAAAAAT
>CAJQRP010000050.1 GCA_905612365.1 uncultured Candidatus Pelagibacter sp.
AAAAACCAGAGGTAAAAAAATACATAAGATCTGTAAATATTTTATTAATTTTTATAATTATTGTTGGAACTTTTTTAATGCTGTTTCTTTAAAATATTTAACTGAGTAACGCTTGGCACCAAGCAATAACGGTATCATTAAAGACATACATAATTAAAAAAAATACAATCCAAACAATTAATAAAAAAGTCCAATAAAGAGATAAGGCATCAATGCTTTTTTGCTCTTTTATAGTATCTTCTTTACTTAGTTTATTAACTTTAGAAAAAACTTTCCCCCAAAAAAATAATCCTCCTAAAAGATGTAGCCCATGGAGTGCTGTAAAAATATAAAAAGATGAAAAATAATTATTTGTAGAAACGTAATTTCCACTTTTCATTAATTGAAACCAAAAAAATATTTGTCCAAATAAAAATAAATAACTTAAAAAACCAACTATAAGTAAATTAATTTTAACCTTATCAAAATTATTTTTTTTAAGATCATTTGAAATTTTATTAAAGAAATAAGTTACAGCTAATAGAACTAAAGTATTTAACCATAATAAATTTGGTTTTAGCAAATATTCAGTATCTTGACTTACAGGAATACTATAAAGATAACCAGTAACAACCAAAGTAAATAGAACGGTACTTACTCCAAAAATAACTATGACTGCTGATGTCTGTAATGATATGTCGAAAGTTTTACCTTCGTGATAATTGTCAGTTATGATTTGTTCTTTTTCCCAAGGTTTATCAGCAAGCGTGCCAAAAACTTTTTTTAAAAATTTAGACATAATTCTAATATATATTATAATAACTATTAAATTATGAAATTAAAGACCTCAATAACTATTCTAGGAGGGTGTTTATTAATTTTTTTGTTTATTATGCTTCCTATTGTATTTTCGATACAAGAAAAGAAAGATAATATAGTTTCATCATATTCTGGTTCATCCTTTGTTTTAAAAGACGTAAACAATAAACCTATAACGGAAAGTTCTTTTGAAGGCCCGTTAACTGCAATTTTTTTTGGATTTACAAATTGTCCAGATATATGTCCAATGACGCTATCTAATCTAGATCAGGTTTTAGAAAAACTAAATAATGATGAGAAGGAAAGGTTTAAAGTGTATTTTATAAGTATTGATCCTGAGCAAGATAGTCCTGAAGTTATTAGAAATTACTTAGATGCATTCAAAAATAAAATTTATGGAATAACTGGAGATCCACAAAAAATATTTTCACTTGCAAAATCGTGGGGAGTATTGAGCGAAAAAATTTTTACAGCTGATGGCGATTATTCAATCAATCACAGTTCTTCTATACTTTTATTAAATGGGGGAAAGTATATTGACCGAATTAGTCATCATGAGAAATTAGATGATATATATGAAGTAATTAAAAAGTATTTATAGGCTTAAAATATTTAGTAATTTTTTCTTCTAAAATATAAATAAAAAACAAGAATGGAAAAAGCTAATGAAAACCAAGTAATTGAATACTTTTTATGATTATTTGAAATTTTTGCAGTAATAGTTTTTACTTTGGGCATGTCTAGGTTGCTATCAAGATAGATAACAAATGGTGAAAAATTTTTTCCCATATATTGATAAATATCTTTTCTATTTAAAGTAAACCAGTAATTATCTTGAATATTATTTTCTGGTTTAAATCTATTTGCTTTTAATTGCTTCTTCAGTGTTCCAGTAATATTTGGTGAAGCTAAAATATTAATTTTATTATTTTCTTTTTCATTAAAAGGAATCCAGCCTCTATTTAATAAAAAGTTTTTATTCTCAATGCTTATTGGGCTAACAATATCAAATCCTGGCTGTCCTTTTTCATTTAGATTGTATAGATAAATCTGTTTATCAAAATCTATAGTTCCAGTAGTTTTTATTCTTAAATAGTTTTTGGGTATGTGGTCTAATAAATTTACTGGTTCATTTTTTAATGAATTTTCTATTTGATTTATTAATTCTAGCTTCCAATTTAATCTGATTAATTGCCAGCTTCCTAAAGCAACAAATGTTGAAATAAAAAGAAATACAAAAATTGAAAATATAAATTTATGTCTCAAAGGTTAAAACTTAACTTCCCCAAATGTAGATTGAAGCAAATAAAAATAACCAGACTACATCAACAAAATGCCAGTACCACGCAGCTGCTTCGAAGCCAAAAAACTCTCCCTTTTTATAATGTCCAGTCTTACCTCTCCACCAGCATACTGCTAAAAATATAGTTCCTACGACAACATGAAACCCATGAAATCCTGTTGCCATATAAAATACAGCACCATATATATTTCCTGAAAAATCAAAACTTGCATGATAGTATTCATAAATCTGCAATAAAGAAAAGCTGAAACCCAAAACAACTGTCATTGCCAAACCTTGTACAAAACTTTCTCTATCACCCTCTTCTAAAGCATGATGCGCCCAGGTAACCGTAGTTCCTGATAGTAATAAAATTAATGTATTGATAAGTGGAATATCCCATGGGTCAAAAGTTACTATATCTTTAGGAGGCCACACATTACCAATTAACTCTCCAGGAAATAAGCTTGCATTAAAATAAGCCCAAAACCACGCAACAAAAAACATTACTTCGGAGGCGATAAAAAGGGTCATTCCATATCTAAGGTGAATTTTAACAACAGGAGTATGATGATTATGATCAACTGACTCTATTATTACATCCCTAAACCACATGTATACTCCATAAAATAAAAGAGCAAAACCTAAGTACATTCCCCAGGAAACTTCACTATGCAAATAATAGACAGTCCCTATTGCTAAAAATAAGCTAGAAAATGATACATAAATAGGCCAAGGACTTGGATCTACTAAATGATAATCATGTTTTTTTTCTGCGGACATTTTTATAATTTTGATTGGTTATAATAATCTGATGAAAAGAAAGTATAGGACATGGTTACATCTTTAATATTTTTAGTATTTGGATCATTTACCATCTCTGGGTCTAAATAAAAAGTCATTATGTATGTTGCTTTTTCTCCTGCTTTCAACGCTTGCTTTTCAAAGCAAAAACAGCCTAATTTACTGTAATACTTACCAAAAGATGATGGAGATACATTAAAAGCAGCCACACCATAAGTTGTTTCATCGCCATAATTCTCTACTTGAAATTCGATTCGATTCACTTGACCTATGTTCACATCCATAACATTTTTTTTTACTTTAAAATTCCAGGGCAGTTTGTTTACATTTGTATCAAAGCGAACACTTACTTTTTGATCTAAAACTATATCTGGTGCCTCTTTTGATATTTGCGTAGTTCCACCGAACCCAGTCGCTCTACAGAATATATCATATAAAGGTACCGCAGCAAATGAAAGGCCAAGCATGATAAAAAAGATTCCAGCTAAAATTATAGGAGTAAGCGTTTTTTTTTGGATCATAATTGTCTGTCAAAAACTCCCACATTATAGAGAGTAAAAAAAAATAGAAATATCATGAAGGCTATTATTCCAAGTGCAGTAAAGATGTTTTTTTTTTTAGTTTCTTTGTCTGGTGTCAGCATAATAATATCTTATCTGTTAAAAATAATTTTCTTAAAATTTAATGGGTATTAGATTTTTCAGTATCTTGATCATCCACAAACTTCGGCAACTCATCAAAGGTATGGAAATTTGGTGGCGATGGTATGGTCCATTCTAAAGTCGTAGCACCTTCACCCCATGGGTTTTGAGCTGCAGCTTTTTTCTTAGAAAAGGAATAAATTAAGTTAATAAAAAACACTAATAAACCACCAACTGCTATGTATGAGCCAACTGATGAAACATAATTCCATCCAGCAAAAGCATCTGGGTAGTCAGCATATCTTCTTGGCATTCCTGCTAAACCTAAAAAATGTTGAGGAAAAAATACCAGGTTAACTCCAATAAATGTTAACCAAAAATGAATTTGCCCTAAAGTTTCAGAATATTCATAACCAGACATTTTACCAAACCAGTAATAAAATCCTGCAAAGATTGCGAATACCGCTCCTAAAGACAATACATAATGAAAGTGTGCAACCACATAGTAAGTATCATGCATGGCTGTATCAACACCTGCATTTGCAAGCACAACACCTGTTACACCACCTACGGTAAATAAAAATATAAAGCCTAACGCCCACATCATTGGTGTTTTAAAGGAAATTGATCCACCCCACATTGTTGCAATCCATGAAAATATTTTAATTCCCGTTGGTACTGCAATAATCATAGTTGCAGCTATAAAATATGCTTTAGTGTCAGTGCTTAAACCAACTGTGTACATGTGGTGAGCCCAAACAACAAAACCAACAATCCCAATTGAAACCATTGCGTAAGCCATCCCTAAATAACCAAATACTGGTTTTTTAGAAAATGTTGAAACAATATGACTTATCATTCCAAAACCAGGTAAAATTAATATGTAAACTTCTGGATGACCAAAGAACCAAAATAAATGCTGATACAAAACAGGATCTCCACCAGTTTGAGCATCAAAAAAGGCAGTTCCAAAATTTCTATCAGTTAAAAGCATTGTTATTGCTCCAGCTA
>CAJQRP010000051.1 GCA_905612365.1 uncultured Candidatus Pelagibacter sp.
AACTGAACAGCAAAAAGGATCTTTATTAGCCTTTGTTGCAGTAATGTTTATTACACCAGACTCTTTGTTTATTAGACTTTCTAATGTCGATACTTGGGGGTTAGTTTTTTATCGAGGGCTTATCCCTTTTGTTACTGTTTTTTTAGGAATGTTATTAATTTATAAATTAAATTTCTTTAAAATGCTTTTTTCAAGCGGCTATCATGGGCTACTTTATATTGGCACTTTTTCTGTAACCAATATTACTTTTGTTGTTTCAATACAAAATACTAATGTTGCAAATACATTAGTTATGATTGCTATGGCTCCCATGTTGTCTGCTTTCCTTGGGGCTATATTTTTAAAAGAATTGCCTGATAGAAAAACGTGGATTACAATATTTGTAACATTTACTGCAGCCATATACATATTCTATGATTCAATACAGCTTGGCAATTTTTATGGTGATATTTTGGGCTTAGTGACTGCCTTAGGGCTGGCTGTTGGAGCGGTTACAATTAGGTCAGCAAAAGATAAGAATTTAATCCCTGCTGCTGTTGTTGGTAAGTTAATTGTGGCTTTATTCGCCCTACTATTTATTGAAAGCTTTGTGCTAACTGGTGGTGATTTAATCATTGTGCCACTTATGTGTATTATGTGCGTTGCTATACCATTTGTATTGGTCACTATTGCTCCTAGGTTCATCCCCGCTGCTGAAGTAAACTTATTCTTCTTACTAGAGACAATTATTGGACCTGTCTGGGTATGGCTAATTATTAAGGAACAACCCAGTCTTGAAACTATCCAAGGTGGAGCTGTAATTATCACAGCTATCGCAATCCACTCATTTATCAAATTAAAGAATTCATAATTTAATCATAATAAAGACTTGATTTACAAGTAGATCGCAAATAAGTACGGTCAATTTTATGAATAAAGTTTTAAAGAATTCTTGGGCATTATTTTTAGGCATGGGTTTCCTAATGATGGCCTATGGATATCAGAGTTCACTTCTAGGGGTAAGGGCAGTGAAAGAAGAATTTAGTCTAGCAGCCACTGGCTTTATGATGTCAGGGTATTTTGTTGGATACTTCATTGGTACATCAACGATTACTAGTCTTATATCTCGAGTTGGTCATATTAGAGTTTTTGCAGCTTTTGCATCTTTAGCTTCTTTGGTCATCTTAGTTCACTCCGTTTTTGTTAATCCTTATATCTGGTTTATTCTAAGAGTTTTAACCGGAATAAGTATGGTTTCTATTTATACTGTTGCTGAAAGTTGGTTAAACGATAGGTCATCTAATAAAAATAGAGGAAGTGTTTTGTCTATCTATATGGTTATTTTATATGGTTCAATGGGTATAGGAATGTTTTTATTAAATTTTAGTAATCCTATAAATTATGAACCGTTTATATTAATTTCAATAATTACATCTATTGCTCTTATACCAATTTTATTAACTAAAAAAAAACCACCTACATTTAAAAAGATCAAAGGTATGCCTTTGAAAGAACTTTATAAGACTTCACCTTTTGGAGTGGTAAGTGCATTTTTTTATGGAACTATTCAAGCAGCACTATTCACATTGCTAGCAGTTTATGCGGCATCGATGAATTTTACTATATTCCAGATATCACTTGTAACTTTTCTACTAGCAATTTCTGGTGCTATTTCACAATATCCTATTGGAAAACTTTCTGATAAATATGACAGAAGGAAAGTAATAGTGATTTCAACTTTTGGCGCATGTATTTTTGCTATGCTTGCTATTATATCATCAGGGCAAATGTATTTACCAGGTGCTCTCGCTACAAGTAAAGTATGGTTTTTTATTTTTTTAATTTGTTTTTCTATTTGCAGCTTACCAATGTTTTCTTTAATTTGCGCTCACACCAATGATTATATACCAAAAGAAAAATTTGTAGCAGCTGGAGCTGGTATACAATTTACATTTGGTTTGGGTGCAATGGCTGGTCCATTTCTTTGTTCAATTTTTATGAATATAGTTGGTTCCAATGGATTTTTTTTATTTTTATTTTTATTTCATGCTTTAATAGGAATATTTGGTATTTATAGAATGAAGATTAGAGCGACAGTAGAAAATCCTGATTCGCAATTCGTTGCTATGCCTTCAACCATAACACCTGCAGGAATTGAATTGAACCCAACAACAGAACCAATTGAAGAACCAGTGAAAACTGAAAATGTTCAAGAGACAACTAATCTTTAAGCATATTGGCCTGCCACATAGCCAGAAGACCATGCCCATTGGAAGTTATAACCACCTAAGTGACCAGTCACATCTACAACCTCACCAATAAAAAATAGACCTGGGTGCTTCTTACACATCATCGTTTTAGAGGAAATTTCATCTGTATCTATACCACCAAGAGTAACCTCAGCTGTTCTATAACCCTCAGACCCAGTTGGATTTATAGCCCAAGCATTTATTGAGTTACTTAACTTATTTAATATCTTATTTGATAATTCACATATGTTTCCACTAACATTATTTTCATTGCAAATAATATGAGCTAGTCTCTTAGGAAGAATTTCTGAAACTATAGCGTTTATATCACTTTTAGGATTGGAGTTTTTTCTATCTCCTAAAAATTTGATAACATCTAATTTTGGTGAAAGATTAATTTTAATATCTTCTCCTAATTTCCAGTAGGAAGAAATTTGTAAAATAGAAGGTCCACTCAAACCTCTATGCGTGAACAACATCCCCTCTTCAAATAGTATCTTTTTAAAGGAGACAACAGCCTCAACAGATAACCCTGTAAGCTCCTTACACATAGCAAGTATTTTTTCACTAAATGTTAAAGGCACTAAGGCAGGTAATGTTTCAACAATATTCAAATTAAATTTTTGAGCAATATCATAACCAAATTTACTTGCTCCAATTTTAGGAATAGACAAACCACCTGTGGCAATAATCAATGAATCACAAAAATATTTATCAGAATTAATAACAGTAAAATATTTATCATCTTGTTTATCAATATCAGTGATTATTGTATCTTTTTTCAAAACTACTTTTGCCATTTCACATTCTAAAAGTAGCATATCAATGATTTGCTGTGCACTCTCGTCGCAAAAAAGTTGGCCTAATTTTTTTTCATGAAATTTGATATTATGTTTCTTTATTAAATCTATAAAATCATTTTGTGTGTACTGACTCAATGCAGATATTACAAATTTAGGATTGTTTGAAATAAATTTACTAGGGTGAGTATGAATATTTGTAAAATTACACCTTCCGCCACCAGATATACGGATTTTTTCACCTATTTTTTTTGCATGGTCTATTAAGAGTACTTTTCGACCACGTTTACCAGCTTCAATAGCACTCATCATTCCTGCAGCACCTGCACCTACTACAATAATATCATATTTTTCTGTCATGAGTTAATTATGGACCCAAAGATTAAGTACGACGTATTTTTTTATATGTAAAATATAAAGGAATTCCTAAAAACCATAAAACTAATAATTTTTGAAAAATATTGAGTGATAGATAAAAGCTACCAAAATTAATGTCCCAATCTAAAAATTTAAATGCCCATTCTAAAAATTCTATTGTAAAACCTAGAAATATAGAAGTAATAAGTCCACAAAAAGCTATAACTGGCACACTATTAATTATTTCTTTAGTAAATTTATTCATTTAAAAATTATTAGTAATGTGGTGGTTTTGTATCTTCTTTATTAATACTAGATTCAATTCCACTATCCAATTCTTCAATTCTTTTATTAAGATTTGAAACTTCTTTTTTTAATCTCATAATTTCTTTTTGCTGGGAATAAAGTTCATTACTCATTTGAGACATTTCTTGCTGTAAAAAAGTAATCTGTTCTTCTAATTTTTTAACTAAGTTTTCCATAAATCATAACTTATTGCTTCTTTTAAAGTAAATCAATTGGTCAATCCTAGTAGCTTTTGTTAATATAATAATACTGCTAATAAGATTGTTCTAATTAAAAAATACATTATTATAGAGAAATTAAAAATTATGCCTTCATTTGATGTAATCAGTAAAATAAATTATCCAGAATTTGATAATGCTCTTGCTAATTGTTTAAGAGAAATTGGTAACCGATATGATTTTAAAGGACTTAAAATTTCAATTGAAAGAAAAGATAAGATAATCACTACACTAGCGCCGGATGAATTAAAATTAAAACAAGTAAATGAATTACTACAAGTTCATTTGATAAGAAGAAAAGTAGATCCAAGAGTAATAGTTATTAAAAATTCAGAAAGTGCTGCAGGTACAACTGTCAGGCAAGTCAGTGAATTAGAAGAAGGTATTAGCCAAGAAAATGCAAAAAAAATTATTGCTGATATAAAAAAACTTAAACTTAAAATCCAGATTAAAATTCAAGGAGAAGAATTAAGAGCTGAAGGAAAAAAAAGAGATGATCTTCAAGAAGCAATGGCTGCAATAGAAGCTATTGATATTGGTCTCCCAATTGAATTCGTAAACTTTAGAGATTAATTTCATTATTAATAATTCATTCACTCATAGTTATTGTTACAAGTATATCTAAACCCAAAATTAAACCTATAAGAAAAATGAGTAAACCAATCAACCTCCTAAAACTTTCGTGGGTAGTTTTCTCTCTGGTATCAGTTGGATTTTTGATATCTTATGGAATAACCAGCTATCAAGGTAGAGTTGTTGATAAGCCTAGTTGGATGCTATGTGAGGCAGACACTGGATTGAAAAAACCACAGTATATAAAATTCCATAATACAAAAAAGGTTATTTACAATATTTATCAACAGAGGTGGGTAGAGGATATGGCGTCTATGGATGTCATTAAGTCAAAGAGTAAAGAAGCCAAACCTACTATAGAGATACATGAAGATAAGACACGGTTCACTAAAACTATTTATAAAAGAAAACAATTTCTTATTTATGTTTCGGATAAATATTATGTTTTTTACAAAGAAATAAATGATAATTTTTTTTGGTCTTCAGAAGTATCTAAAGTAGCAGCTCAACATATAATAATAAAAAGAGATGATTTTACTATACTAGATTATAAAAATGAGTGGGTAAAAGCTCTTCAAAGAAATAAAAAATATACTGATGTGGTAATAGATAATTTGTTTGAAGAAGCTAATGGTAATATTAAATCTTATGAGGACATTTTATTTTCCAATGGCAAAACTTTAAAAACCCAAAGATCATTAGATGTTTTTCAATGTAAAGAAGTGGCAGCTGTTACAGCTAAAATTTAATTATAGGATTTTATAGAACAAACTAGATACCAAGAGATAAAACAAGATTAAATTAATATGAATAAAGAAAATGCAAGTAAACTATGGAAAATGATACAGGAAGCTGGTGATTATTTACTGGGTCAACTTCCCAGTCACCCTAATCACCCTAAAGGAAGAAACCCCTACGCTCATGTTGCTCTATGTGTCAAAGAGAAGTTTGGCAACTCTTATAAAGATATTCCTGATGATAAGTTTCAAGAAGTTGTTGATTACATTGAACATTTGAAGAGCAACCCAAGTTAAGCAAGAGAACATTCAAACAATCCAGAAATTTGTCTAGTCTTTGTCTAGTATTTGATCATTATTTTGAAGATACTTTCTTAATTTCTTTGACTACAATTAAATAATTATCTTTAAGTACCTTATGGCCCTTTAGGTGTTTTGAAAACTCTTTGTATAAATTCTCATAGTACCAAGCAACTTGCTTTGGTGTTGCTGTAAATCTTTTCCAAATCTTCTTACCTACTCTTTTGTGATCACTAACAATGCAAGTACCATTATGTAGTTTATCACAAAGGGATACAAACATAGAAGATTGACTTTTTTTCTTTATATCTGAAATATACTTTTTCTTTCTAGCTAACCAAGGTGGTTTAGGAACAACAATAGTATCGCTACACTCATTAACTATTTTAGCAACTTTATTACCAAACTGTTTTCTAATTTTAGTTAAGGTTTTTAACCCTCCTTGATCTTCAACAGCGTCGTGTAATAAACCTCCAATAGCTTCATCAGTAGTACCACCATCTTCTATGACGTTGTTACTAACTGAAACTAAATGAGTAAAATAAGGAATACCCGTTCCTTTACGGTTTTGTTTAAAGTGTATCTTATAGGTAAAATCTAATGCTTTTTTGTATTTCTTTTTGTCTATCTTTTTATTCATTTCTTCATCTATTTATAAATAGTTAAAAATTCTAATAATTTACAAAAATTATTCATTAATTTCATTTCTTCAATTGCGTTAGCTGGGGCTAATAGAAGTTTTTCATTGAATATTATTATTGCAACACACTCAGCCCTTGAGATTGCAACATTCAATCTATTTCTACTAAAGAAAAAATCTTTGTGTCTTGGTAAACTTTCTACATCAGAAGTGGTCATTGATATCAAAACTACTTTGGCTTCCTGACCTTGAAATAAATCAATAGTACCCACCTTAACATCATCTTTATAATTCTTACTTAGTCTCTCTCTAATATTGTTAGCCTGAGCATTATATGGTGCAACAACCATAATATCTTTTGGTGAAATTTTTCCCTTATTACCATCAACAATAACTTCCTTATTGATAATTTTATTATACATTTTTTCAACTAAGTCTGCCTCTTCATCGGATCTTTGTGAGCAACCACTATGATCAATTGGTACATAAAATAAACCTTCATTTTTAATAGGTTCTAAATTTAATTTAACTGATCTTGTGTCAGTAATTTCATGAGCAGTTAATCTTGAGTCATAAAAACTGTCTGAAATAAACTTACATAATTTTTTATTTAATCTCCTTGTAGTATTTAAAAAAATTCCTTTTTCAGGTGGAATTGTGTCATAGTTTTCTAGAACAAAATCTAATGAGCTTTTTCTAGCATAACCATTATGCTTAGCTCTTATTGGTTGCGATAATTGCATTTGATCACCAATCAAAACTAAATTTTTAGCTGATGTAGCATTTGCTATTGTTGTTCCGAGTGCAACTTGTCCAGCTTCATCAATGAATAAATAATCCAATGTTTGGTTCATTTTTGGATTAACAAAAAACCAAGAAGTTCCTGCAAACAAAGAATATTCACTCATCTCAGGTGGTTTATTCTTTGAATTTTCAATAAATTTCCACTCCGTTACATCTCCTGCTTTTGCTTTTCGAAAACCTTTAAATTCAAAACCTTGATCTACAGCTTGTTCTTCAATTTCAATTAACAGAGTTTTAATTGCTTCATGTGAATTACTTGTAACTCCAATTTTTTTACCTTCTCTCATTAATTCAATAATCATATTGGCAGATGTGTATGTTTTACCAGTACCTGGGGGACCTTGAATTGTTAAATATGAATTATCTAAATTTTTAACAAGGTTAATAGATTGAGTGTTCAAATCTTCCGTTTCATTAATTAAATGGGAACCCTCTTTTAAATTTTTAATATCTGGATTTTTTCGCTCAAGCATGTCCATTATAGATTTATAATTTTTTCCATCATTAACTATGTAATCATCAATAAATTTATGTAATGCAATCTCATGTTGGGATGTTTGTGGTGGGTATCCTTTGCTAAAAGTTATAAGACTAGGTAAATCTGGTATTGGATAAGGGTTACCTTTTCGGTCTTTTCTTTTAAGACAAAAAATTTCTAAAGTATTATTTTCTAATTTTTCATTGATTAAAAAAACAGAACCTACATCTTTTTTTGTATGAACATCAAAAGCCGTACTTCCTTTTTTTAATTTATAATTTTGATCAGGAAAATTATAACTAAAAATATAACCTGTTTCAGTAGTTTTTGGTTTATTTGATTTAAGAACGCAATTAGCTATGCACTCCGTATCATCCATTAGTTCTATGTGAGATTTTTCAGCTCTATCAAAAACATCCCAGAGGTCAGGTTTTTTATCCCTCCAATGAAACCCCACTAAATTTTCTAAATTTTCTACAAATAAACTATTTTTTTTATTTTTCTTTTTTTTTAATCTTTCATAAAGTGTTGCTTCGACCTGTTCTCTAGAAGGTTTGTTATCATCCTTACGTCTATATTTATTTGCTGGTTTAATATCAGTTGTATCCTCAATATTATGTGAAAAAAATTCAATGGTTTCTGGCTTATTCTTAACTAGGAATTCTCTTAATTTATAAGTCGAAATACAATCTTCTTCATTATATTTTATTATATCTTGTTTAAGTTTTTCATCTTTAGTTGTTGTCCAAGTATCGTATTTAACAATACTATCATCTGCTTTAACGATATCTGCTTTTCTTTCAAAATTATAAAATTTTTCAATAGACTTTAGAGACAAGTCTTTTTCTGAAGTTCTTATGCTTTGACTTGCTATATTATATAGATCCACATATTTTTCATTTCTCAATAAATTGTCGTTTACGATGTCTCCATTTGGAAAATCTTTTGAGTATACAGTTGCTAACTCTCTAACAGCTCTCTTCTCATATGGTGCGTAGTGATAGATATGTGCTTTAGGATGTTCTTCAAAATGTTTTTCAATAAAATTAATTAAATCAATAAAGATTTCTTTTTCACTTTGTTCGTCATGATTTTTTGCCCATAAAGGTTTAAATTTATACTTACCTTTATCTTTGTAATATAAACCATGTAAATATTCGAAAGGTCTATCCATTCGAGGGTATCCCTCAATATCAAAAAAAATGTCTCCCTCATTAGGATTTGGTAGTTTATAAAACCCCTTACCCACTTCTGGATCAAGAATTATAATTTCACTTTTTCCAGTTTTTCTTTTTTTTTCTTGTAATTGGGCTTGTGATTTTATTTTTTCAAAACTTTCGGGATTTATCTTAAGATCAACAGCTGTTAATTTTGTATTAGCTAACTGCTCAACAGATTTTAAATTTTTTTTTTTTAACTTTTCTATTTGAGATTTATTAGATCCTGCAACTAAACTTATATAATTATCATTTTCCCAAATCTGATCACATTCATTACTCCAATCACACAATTTACAATATGCACATTTTTCTGGATATATTTTCTCTTTTTTAATATTTGGTAAAAATTTAAGAAATTCTTTTTTACCATAATTAAATAAATCAATATATTCTATAGTTTTATATTCATGCTCAACATTCGATCCATCAATTAGATACATTTTTTTTGGTAAAACTTTTTGGATCTTACCAAGCATATCTGAGTATGCTGTTATTTGAGTTACATGTCTTGGTCTTAAATTTCTACTAATTTTAGTATCATAAACTTCATAAGAATAATCACCAAAGACCTCTGATTTTAAATCATTTGTTTTAATTAAAAAATCTGTCTCACCTCTAAAATTTTCATCTATAAGGTATGCATGATAAATTAAATCATAACCCTTCTGCATAGCCCTTATAGTCTCATTAAACCTATCTTTTTCATCTTGATCAGACTTAATGGTGATACTTTTTTTATATATATTTTTTAATATTTTGTACTGGTTTTTTTCATGTTCAATACCCATCTCTTTCCACAATTTATCATTAGCATTTTCTGTATTTTTTTTGATTTCTTTATTGTGATATTTGATTTCGTTAAGCACCGTATACTTACACGCTATAAAGTTATTTAGATCACTAGGAGATATTAAAAAATTACTATTTTTTATTTTCACATTTAATCTTAACTTGCGAAAAAAATAAAGTCATCTTTTATTAATTTTATGATTCGAGCCATTTATTAATATTAATTATTAATATTCACAAAACCTAGTGTTTAAAGAATTTATTGTAGCTATTTAATTAAAAAATAAACTGTAGAGTCAGAGTTTAACTTTACAAATGACTAATTTTAAAGAAATAGATAAGAAAAAATTTCTTAATCTAATTGAAGAAATGAGAAGATTACAAAAATTATTTTATGAGAATTTTGGAATTGACGATTTGTGGAGTAATAGTAAATTTACAGAGGTTATAGTTGCAAATTGTTTAGGTCATATTATGATTCCTGGTCATTCTGGATCAACGGATGCAAAAGATGACAAAGGCAATACCTATGAATATAAACATTATAAAAAAAATAGCTCTAATCACTCATGGACATTTAATGATTTCTCCGACAACACTATTAAAAAATTAAAAAAAATTAAAACTGTATATTTTACTCATTTCAATGATGATAATTTTCCACCAACATTTGATAAATACATGGAAATATCAGGTAATCAAATGTCTGAATATCTATCTAGAGAAACAAAAAAAATCAAAAATAAGAGAAAAATGATAAATGTTAGTTCAAAACAATTAGCTGAAAGGGAGGGTTTAATTTGGAAAATAACAGAGGTAAACTCTTTAGAAAAGGGTACCTATTACAATCTATTAAAAGAAATTTTTATATTTGCTAAATCACTTGAAGATTTAACAGGTGTAAAAAACTTATTAACTAGTAATAAAATATGGGAACAAATTATTGCAATTGAGCTTAATCATAACATAAATTCTGAACAAGGAGGGAGAGCTGGGGCGCATGACGCTTTTGATATCAATGGTAATGAATTCGAATACAAGGTCTATGCTGGATATTCATGGGGCTTTCAAGATATATCTGATGAGGTTTTGAAAAAGTATGAAGAAATTAATGCATTTATTCTTGCCACAATAGATAAAAAAAAAATTTTAGTAAAATCAATATTTAAAGTTAACCCAAAACTAGCAGTTCCAATATTAAGGGAAAAAAGAGATTTACATATTAGGAAATCTACCACACAACTAAGACGTTTACAGGAGTCTTTAAATATGAATGACTTAAAAAAAATTAACGCAAAAAAATTATTTTAAATTCTTCAATCTATTTACAGAAATTTTATGATATTCTTTATCTTTTTCTATACCAAGATATTGACGTTTATTTAATGCACAAACTAATGGCACCGTTCCACTTCCAGAGAATGGATCAATTATTTTTTGATTCTTATTAGTGCATCCTTTTACAAGTCTTTCAATAACCTCCACTGGTTTTTGAGAGGGATGTTTGCCAAAACGTTTTTCAGAAATAGAGGTCATAGGTATATCCCACATGTTTCTCATTTGCTTTTTATTATGGGTTAGTTCTTTCATTTCCTTGTAATTAAAAATCCAATTTTTAGCTTTTTTATTAGTGTTATTAACAGACCAAATGATTTGCTCTGTGCTTTCGCATAGCATTCTTAAAGTTATATTTGGAAAAGCATTTCTTTTGTACCATATGATTGAATTGATAATTCTCTTATCTTCCTTGGATAGTATGTAGCCAATTTTATAAATATTATGATAGGTACCAAAAATTAATATATTCCCATTAGGTTTTACAATTCTAAAAATTTCATTCATCCACTCCATTGTAAAATTAAAATAATCGTCATCTGTAAAAGAATCCCACTTCTCATCTATTTTAACGAATTTCTTATCATCCTTCCAGGTTGGATTGGAATCATACCAACCAATTTTTTTTTTACCTGAATAATTTGAAATATTATATGGTGGATCTGTAATACAGTGATCAAAAGAATTTGTTTTGATTTCTTTCATTTTTTTTAGACAGTCACCCAGTATTATTTTAGATTCATTTTTCAATTAAGTTCCTATTTTGCTTATTAATAAAATATTTTTGATTTAA
>CAJQRP010000052.1 GCA_905612365.1 uncultured Candidatus Pelagibacter sp.
ATCTCACTATAATCTGTTAACCTGTACAAATCATAATGCTGTATTATAAAACTTCCAACATCATATTCATTTACCAAATTAAATGTTGGGCTGGTAACTTCAGTTAAATTTATTTTATTTAATTGTTGAAGATTATTAATTAGGTGTCTTATAAATGTTGTTTTTCCTACACCTATTTCTCCATGAAAATAAGCTACATCTCCTTTATACAGTGTTCTTGAAAATTTTTTAGCTAGCTCAGATGTTTTGTCTTCTGAGGAGATATCTATTTTTTCGCTATTAGTAGCGATAAGCATCTGGCTTGAATGGACCTTCTGTTTCAACACTTATATAGTCAGCTTGGTCTTTTGATAGTTTTGTAAGTTTTGCTCCTACTTTTTTTAAATGAAGCATAGCTACTTTTTCATCTAATGATTTTGGTAACACATAAACTTTATTTTCATAATTTTTATGATTATCCCAAAGTTCTATTTGTGCCATTACTTGGTTTGTAAATGATGCACTCATTACAAAACTTGGATGTCCTGTTGCACAACCTAAGTTTACCAATCTACCTTTGGCTAAAAGAATAATTCTCTTTCCATCAACTAATTCTATTTCGTCTACTTCTGGTTTTACTTCTGTCCATTTATAGTTTTTTAAGGCTTCTACTTGAATCTCATTATCAAAGTGACCAATATTACAAAGTATTGCTCTATCTTTCATGTTTCTCATATGATCTGCAGTAACAATGTCTATATTACCTGTAGCTGTAACAACAATATCTGCTTTACTTATTGCTTCATCCATTAAAACTACCTCATAGCCTTCCATTGCTGCTTGGAGTGCACAAATTGGATCCGCTTCTGTAACCATAACTCTTGCTCCACTTTGTCTTAAAGATGCAGCACTACCCTTTCCAACATCACCAAAGCCTGCAACAATCGCAACTTTACCAGACATCATAACATCTGTGGCTCTTCTAATTCCATCTACTAAACTTTCTCTACAACCATACAGGTTATCAAATTTTGATTTTGTAACTGAATCGTTAACATTAATTGCTGGAATCATTAATGACCCATCTTTTTCCATTTTGTTTAATGCTTTAATTCCAGTTGTCGTTTCTTCTGAAACACCTTTTACTTCCTTTAACAAATCTTTGTAATCGCTATGCATCATTGCTGTTAAATCACCGCCATCATCTAATAGCATATTTGCTTTCCACTCTTTTTTACCTTCTATTGTTTGTCTTATGCACCATACAGCTTCCTCTTCAGTTTCACCCTTCCAAGCAAAAACTGGTATTCCTGCTTTAGCTATTGCTGCAGCAGCATGATCCTGCGTTGAAAAAATATTACAAGAAGACCATCTAACTTCTGCTCCAAGCTCTACTAAAGTTTCGATTAAAACTGCTGTTTGAATTGTCATATGAAGACATCCTAATATTCTTGCTCCTTTTAAAGGTGCTTTTCCTGAGTATTCTTCTCTTAATGCCATTAGGCCAGGCATTTCACTTTCGGCTATTGAAATTTCTTTTCTTCCAAAATCTGCTAGCGATATGTCTTTAACTTTAAAATCATTCATTGCTCAGTTTTATATAATAAAAATTTAATTAATCAACTTATGATTAGACTTTAGGGAAGACAATCTCAACATTTGCTCCTTCTTGCGTTGCATTGTTTGAGGCATTAATAGTTGCACTATGGAGGTCAACAAGATTTTTTACTATATTTAGACCTAAACCAGAGTGTTCACCAAAAGTATCTGGTCTATTACTATAAAATCTATTAAATATTTTTTTAGTATCTGTCTCCTTAAACCCTTTACCTTCATCAATAACTTTTAAAATAATCTTATCTTTATCTCCTTTGTAAATTTCAACTAAGATTTTTTTGTTATCCTCACTAAATGAAATTGAATTATCTAATAAATTTGCAATAATTTGTTCAATTCTATTTTCTATTCCATTGACAAAATATTCTTCTTGATCATCTTGATCATTTAACATTATTTTAATACCTCTTTTTGCTTCATAAATATTATTAAAATCATCTACTACAGACCTTGCAATTAACTTGAGATTAATTTTTTTCATTTTTTCTTTACTTAATGCAACCTCGTCTTTTAATATTTGAGAATAATCAGTGATCAATCTTTCAATTCTTTGGACATCGTGATTCAGAATATTAATTAATTTACTTCTTTGAGATTGATCTTCAGTCTCATTCAATATTTCTGAAGCACTTTTTAATGATGTTAGAGGGTTTCTTATCTCATGAACAAGGTCAGTTGAAAAATTTTCTGCATGTGAAATTCTTTTTTGAAGTTCACTTGTCATATCATCTAACGAATTTGACAAAGTTCCTAACTCATCATTTCTACTTTTAAGTTCATTAATATTTGTTTTTTTTTTACTCTTTTCTTTTATAATTTTTGTATACGCTACTAAGTTCTTTATAGGCTTAAGAAAATATTTATTTAAAACAAAAGAGAATATAAATATTACTATAATTATAAATATTGCCGTTCTTAGAATAAATGTTTTTCTTTCATCAATAGCAGATTTAACATCATTGGCATTTTCAGTGATTACCAGGTATCCAATATTAACTCCATTCAATGTTATACTTTTAACTGTTGTTAATAAAAACTGATCATAGCCTTCCTGAGTAAAGGTAAAAGGTTTTCCATAATCTTTTGACCGCGAATAATTAGTAAGAACATCTTTAAGTGAAACAGTTTTTTCTTTATTTAAATTTTTTGTTTCTACAATTTTTTTGCTTTCTTCTTTATCTAAAATTTCTAACTC
>CAJQRP010000053.1 GCA_905612365.1 uncultured Candidatus Pelagibacter sp.
GACATTACAGTGGCCATAACAGCAACAGCAAATGCAGTAGCTGTAGCAGAACATGTACTGTTTATGCTTCTTAGTATTTCTAAAAGAAAGAATATGTATGATGACTGTGTTAAAAAAGGTAATTTTAATGACAGAAACAATTTGCCAAAAACTATTGAAATATGGGGTAAAAATATCTTAATTGCTGGATTTGGTAGGATTGGTCAATGTTTGATTAAGAGATGCTTAGGTTTTGAAATGAATGTTTTTGTTTATGATCCATTTGTTTCAGCTGAAAAAATTGAATCTTTAGGTGGTAAAAAAGTTGAAGACTTAAAAGAAGCTGTAAAAACTATGGATGCTATTTCACTCCATATACCTTTAAATGTTGAAACAAAAAATATGATCAATTTAGATTTATTAAAAACCATGAAAAAAAATTGTATTATTATTAACGCTGCTAGAGGTGGAATAATAAATGAAAGCGATCTAGATCAAGCGTTAAATGAAGATTTAGTTTTTGGTGCGGGATTAGATGTATTTGAAATAGAACCGCCAGAAAAAAATAATCCTTTATTAAAAAATGATAAAGTATTTTTAAGTCCTCATACAGCTGCATTTACAGAAGAGTGCATGATTAGAATGGGTAAAGAAACAATTCAAAATATAATAGATTTTTTTGACAATAAAATTGAAAAATCTAAAACAGTAAAATTATAAAATTACTTAATAATTTTTAAATTTGCTTCTTCACAAGCTTTAGTTAAATAATTAAATCCTATTTTTGCATATTCTAAAGGATTTGCTTTACTCGGATCTTGTTCTGCCTCAACAACAAGCCATCCAGAATAATCATTTTTTGTTAAAAGTTTAAATAAAGGCTTATAGTCAATATATCCATCACCAGGCACAGTAAAAGCACCTTCTAAAAATGCTTGCCTAAAACTTAAATCTTCATCCAATGATTTATCTAAAATATTTTTTCGCATGTCTTTGCAATGAATGTGAATAATTCTATCTTTAAATTTATCGTATGTTTCTAATGAATTACCATTAGCAAATAACATATGTCCTGTGTCTAAGATTAATTTAACGTGTTCTGATGTGCTTTCTAATAACCTTTCAGTGTCGTCTTGCGTTTCTATAACCGTACCCATATGATGGTGGTATGCTAAAGGCATACCTTGATCTTCAAGATATTTGCCAATTTCAGAAATCTTATTACAAAAATCTTTCCAGCCATCACTATCCATTTTTGGTCTTGTTGATAATGGTCTTAATTGATCACCAGCGATAGAATCAGAAACTTCTGCAAAAACTATACATGGTGCTTTACAATCTTGAAAAAGTTTTAGCTGTTCTTGAATTAAATCTATTTCTTCTTTAACTGAATTCCTTCTTAGATTGGCCCCATACCATCCAGAACATAATTTTAAGTTATGTTTTTCTAGCATTGGGATTAATTCATCTGATTTTTTTGGAAATTTCCCACCAGACTCTATTCCTGAAAAACCAGCTTCACTGGCCTCTGAAAGACATTGCTCTAAAGGAGTATCACCTCCAAGCTCAGGCATATCATCATTGCTCCATGCTATGGGTGCTATTCCTAATTTTACTGACATAATATTTTTTTTTGTTATGATATATGAAAGTGTAAACACAATGAAAACAAAAAAATTATCTTTAGGAATAGTTGGTGGAGGTCCAAAATCTTGGATTGGTCATGTACATAGAATTTCTGCCCGATTTGACAATCAATATGAGATAGTTGCTGGTGTTTTTTCAAGAAACGCAAAATTATCAGTTAGTTTTGGGCAAAGTATTGGCATTGCAAAAAGTAGATGCTACTCAAATTTTAAAGAAATGGCAGATAAAGAGTCAAAAAGAGAAGACGGTATTGAAGTTGTATCCATAATGACACCTCCGGCAAGTCACCAAATTATTGCAGAGAAATTTATTGATAAAGATATTCATATTATTTCTGACAAACCGTTCGCAGGAAACTTAGATCAAGCTAAAAAATTATACAAAAAAATTAAATCTAATAAAAAGATTAAATATGCCCTAACACATAATTATTCTGCCTACCCTATGGTCAGAGAAGCTAAGGTTTTAGTTGAAAAAGGAAAGATAGGAAAAGTTGAATATGTTAATGTTGAATATATTCAGGATTGGTCTGGAGGAACAAATATAACTTCAAAAAATGCAAAGAAAAAATTAAAATGGAAATTAGATAATAAGATTGTTGGTGCTTCAGCTGTCCTTAATGAGATTGGAACACATTCTTATCATTTGGCATCATATATTTCTGGATTAAAGGGAAAAACTGTTTTTGCTGATATCAAACAAGTTTCAAGTAAAATTAAGATGGATGATAATGCTCAAGTGATGATTAACTTTGTTAATGGAGCTAAAGGAATGTTTTGGACAAGTGTGATGGCAAGAGGTGGAGTTTATGGTTTAAGAATAAGAATATTTGGTTCCAAAGGAAGTTTGGAATGGGTACAGAATGACCCTAACTATCTAAAATTAAACCCAGCAAAAGGTGCTGTTAAATTACTAGA
>CAJQRP010000054.1 GCA_905612365.1 uncultured Candidatus Pelagibacter sp.
TCATATTTTTCTTTTTCTTCATCAAAATAAATAACTTTAATTATTCTTAGATAATAAAAGGCAGCAATCACAGTTGATAATAAACCGACAATTGCTAGAAAATACATTGATTGCTCAATTACAGACTTAAATACATAAAATTTAGCAAAAAAACCCGCCAACGGTGGAATGCCCGCTAATGAAAAAAGTATAACGAGTAAAGACAAGGATAAAACTGGATGGTTTTTTGATAGTCCAGATAAATCATCAATAGTTTCAAAATACTGATCATTTCTTTTCATCATAAATAAACAACTGAATAAACCAAGATTCATTACCATGTAAATAGAGATATAAACTATAGACGATTGAATACCCTCATTTGTCCCAACAGAAAGTCCTGCTAAAGCGTAACCAATATGACCAATAGAGCTATACGCAACTAATCTTTTTAAGTTACCCTGCCCAATCGCTGCAACAGCTCCAAATATCATTGAGGCAATAGATAAAAAAATTACGATAGGTTGCCATTGGTCAATCATGTTAAAAAATGGAACATACAAGAATCTAATAAAGACAGTTAAGGCAGCAACTTTGGGAACTATTGCAAAAAATAATGTTACAGATGTAGGAGATCCTTCATAAACATCTGGTGCCCACATATGAAATGGTACAGCAGATATCTTAAAAGCCAATCCAACTAGGATGAAAACTATTCCAAATGTTAAGCCATAATGAGTAGAATCCATTGAATTTCCAATAATATTAAAGTTAGTTGATCCAGAAAACCCATAGATAAGAGAGCAGCCATAAAGTAGTAAACCAGAAGAAAGTGCACTTAATACAAAATATTTAAGACCTGACTCAGATGACTTTAATTGATCTCTATTAAACGATGCCAAAACATACAAAGCTAATGATTGCAATTCAAGTCCAATATAGAAAACCATTAAGTCATTAGAACCAATCATAACCATCATTCCTAAAATTGAACAAAGGATTAAAATTGGATACTCTATTAAGAAAATCTTAGATATTTTTAAATATTTTGTTGAAATTGATAAAACAAAAGCTCCTCCTAAAAGTGTAAGAATTTTCATTAAAGATGAGAGGTTATCAATTACATAGCTATTTCCAAATAAAGTTACAGCAGTGTCAAAAGAACTATTTAATATTAAAATTACAGTAATTAGTAAAAACACTATTGAAAGATTATGAATTAAGCTTGAGCCATTTTTCCTAAAAACACCCAAGATTAATAAAAACATTATTGATAAAGAAATAAAAATTTCAGGAGAAATAAAATTTAAATTATTCATTATTTTTGTACCTCAGGACCATACATATTTAAGTTAAAATTATACATTTCAATTAAGTCATTTACCGATACCTCGATTGTATTAATAAGAGGTTCTGGGTAAAAACCAAAGAATAATACTGGTATAGCCAAACTCCATAAAATAAATTTTTCTGAATTATCTAAATCAGGTATTTTTAAAAGGTCTTTGTTTACTAAATTTCCAAAAACAACTCTTCTATATAACCACAACATGTATGCAGCACCAAAAATGACCCCAAAACTAGCAATAACTGCTACTAAGAAGTTATCTTTAAATGCACCCATTAAAATTAAAAACTCTCCTATAAAGCCACTTGTTCCTGGTAGTCCTAATGCAGCTAGAGTAAACAGCATAAATAGAATTGAATATTTGGGCATTACAGAAACCAGACCACCATAAGTTTTAATTAATCTTGAATGCATACGATCATAAACCACACCAACACATAAAAATAATGCTGCCGAAACAAGTCCATGACTAATCATTTGGATTATACTGCCTTCGATACCCTGTTGCGTGATCGTAAAAATTCCCAATGTTACAAAACCCATATGTGCCACAGAAGAGTATGCTATTAATTTTTTCATATCTTCCTGCATTAGGGCAACTAGAGATGCATAAATAATTGCAATTAAACTAAGCGAATAAACCAATGGGGTAAATAATTCAGAGGCCACAGGAAACAAACCTAAGGAAAATCTAATAAAACCATAACCAGCCATTTTTAAAAGAATAGCAGCCAGTAGAACAGATCCGGCTGTTGGAGCTTCAACATGCGCATCAGGTAACCAAGTGTGAACTGGCCACATAGGTGTTTTAACTGCAAAAGAACTAAAAAAAGCAAGCCACAATAAGTTTTGATATTTTGTGTCTATACCTAATTCATATAGTTGTACTATATCGGTTGTACCAGCGATCCAGTAAATTGAAATTATTGCAACTAACATTAAAACAGAACCAAGTAACGTATATAAGAAAAATTTAAAGGCAGAATAAACTCTTCTTTCACCTCCCCAAATTCCAATAATTAAAAACATAGGAATTAATCCCGCTTCAAAAAATAAATAAAATACAACTAGATCAAGTGAACAAAAAACTCCAATCATTAAACTCTCCATTACCAATATGGCAATAAGAAAATCTCTTAACCTTACTTTAATTGTGTTATTAACAGATATTATACACAACGGAGTAATAAGTGTTGTTAGAATTATGAATAAAATTGAAATTCCATCTATACCTACTTTATAATTAACAAAACCTTTTAACCATTCTCTATTTTCAACAAATTGAAATGTTGATGTGGATGGGTCAAATAAATACCATAGATAAATTGAGATTAAAAAATTAACAAAAGAAGTGAACAAAGCAACATATTTTCCTGTATTTGAATTTTTATCTTTTGAAAATAATAAAAATAAAGCTCCAATAGTTGGTAAAAGAATTAAAGATGATAAAATTGGAAAATTCATTAGTGTAAAATTAGAAATGTTAATAATGCAGAAAGACCAATCAATATCATAAAGGCATATTGATAAATAAACCCACTTTGAAATTTACTAGCTCTTAATGATAAATTTTTGATTAGTAAGGAAAGACCGTCCGGTCCAAACCTATCAATAATTTTTATATCAATTGTTTTCCAAAAGAATAATCCTATTTTTTTTTGAAGATTGAATAAATATGATGTCGTATAATTCATCAAAGTACCATTTATTGACTAAAAAATTATATAAAGGTCTATTAGATTGAACAATTTGATTGGGTAACTCTTTATTTTTTACAAATAAATAATAAGCAATTGGAATAGATAAAAGGACAAGTATGGGGGTAATTAAAATAATCCATAAAGGTGGGTGATCTGTACTTAATGGAATTAGAAATTTAATAGATTCTCCCCAAAAATGATTTTCTCCCCCATGACCAATAAATAAATCTTTAAATAAAAACCCTGCAAAAATTGCACCAACTGCTAATACAATCAAAGGTATAAGCATAACCAAAGGGGACTCGTGCATTTCTTCAATTTTTAATTTTTTATTGTTATATGTTCCATGAAATGTTTTAAAAATTAATCTCCACGAATATATTGAGGTAAGTAAGGCTGTTAAAATACCAACTCCAGCAGCATAATAACCTACTGTATTACCTCTAAGGTAAGCAAATTCTATAATTGCATCTTTTGAATAAAAACCAGAAAGAAAAGGGAAACCTGTAAGAGCTAATGTCCCAATAATCATTAAGATCCAAGTATAGGGTAGTTTTTTATACACAGCTCCCATTTGATTAATATCTTGTTCATCCTTAAATGAATGAATTACCGATCCTGATCCTAAGAAAAGCAATGCCTTAAAAAATGCATGAGTAAACAAATGAAACATTGCTACATTATAAGCACCAACACCGGCAGCAAAAAACATATAACCTAATTGACTACATGTTGAATAAGCAATTATTTTTTTAATATCTGTTTGAACTAAAGCTACTGTTGCAGCAAAAAAAGCCGTTGTCATTCCAACTACTGTAATAATATTTAAAGTTAAAGGAGAATATTCAAAAATTGGAGAGCATCTAACGATCAAAAAAACTCCTGCTGTAACCATTGTAGCAGCATGTATTAATGCAGATACAGGTGTAGGACCTTCCATAGCGTCAGGTAGCCATGTGTGTAAAAGAATTTGTGCTGATTTACCCATAGCTCCAATAAATAAAAGGATGCAAATTAGGTCAATGGCCTTGATGTGTATTCCTAAAAATAGTAATTCTTTATCAACAATTTGTGGAATTTGCTGAAATACTTCAGAGTAATTGACGGTACCAAATAGGTAAAAAATTAAAAATATTCCTAAGGCAAATCCAAAATCACCTACTCTATTTACCACAAAAGCTTTTATAGCTGCTGCATTTGCTGAATCTTTTTTATACCAAAAGCCAATTAAAAAATAAGAACAAAGACCTACGCCCTCCCATCCAAAAAATAATTGAAGAAAATTATCGGATGTAACCAACGTTAGCATTGCAAATGTAAAGAGAGAAAGATAGGCCATAAATCTTGGTTTATGTGGGTCGTGGGACATATAACCAATTGAATAAATATGAACTAGTGAAGAAACTAAAGTTACAACAACGAGCATTACCGAAGATAACGCATCCACTTTAATAGACCAATTCACATCAAGAGTTCCTGAATTAATCCAAGTAGCAATAACTGCATTATTTTCATAACCGTTAACAATAACTTGATAAAATAAAATTAAAGATAACAGTGCTGAAATCGAAACAAATATACTAGTTATTATCTCTGAATTTCTATCACCTATAAATTTACCAAAAAAACCAGATATAATAGATGCTAATAATGGAAGAAATAATAATGCAAATTCCATACTATCCCTTTAAACTATTTATTTCTTCAACTCTAATTGTTGATGAGTTTCGATAATAAACGACTATTATAGCTAGACCTATGGCAGCTTCCGCAGCAGCTACAGTTAATATAAAGAGTGTAAAAATTTGCCCAGTTAAGTCATTCAAAAATATAGAAAAAGCCACCAAGTTAATATTCACTGATAACAGAATAAGCTCAATACTCATTAATATTACTATGATATTTTTTCTGTTTAAAAATATACCCACTATACCAATGGTAAATATTATAGCTCCTAAAGTAAGGTAGTGACCCAGGCCCACATCAATCATCAGATTTAACTCCTTTATTACTTGGAACATCTATCAATTCAACGCCATCAGATCTTTCTCTAGATATTTGACTGAAATAACTTTGTCTTTTGACACCAGATCTCTGCCTAAAAGTAAGAACAATAGCCCCTATCATTGCAACCAATAAGATCATTCCACTTAATTGAAAGATATGAATGTAGTCGGTATATAAAACATAACCAATAGCATGAGTATTGCTAATGCTACTATCTATATTTAATGACATAGATGAAACAAGATCTGGTTTATATTTCCATCCACCAATAACAATAATTAATTCAAAAAATATAATAGTACTGATAATTAATCCAACTGGAATATGTTTCGAGCTCTCCCTGGCACTAAACCATTGGTTTTTCTGTTGAGCTACATTTAACATCATGACAACAAACAAGAATAAAACAGCTACAGCACCAACATAGATAATTAACATTATCATTCCAAGGAATTCTGCACCTATCATTATAAACAAGCAAGAAATACTAATAAAGTCTAAAATTAAAAAGAAAACAGAGTGAACAGTATTTTTAGAAACCGTAACCATTATTGCAGAAACAATTGCTATTAATGAAAAAATATAAAAAAAAATTGCGTGTGCTAGCATAATTATCTATGAGAGTTATCAGCTTTAATATTTGCAGCTAGAACATTTTCCCATCTATCCCCATTGTCCAATAGTTTTTCCTTATTATAATAAAGTTCTTCTCTTGTTTCTGTTGAAAATTCGAAGTTAGGACCTTGGACAATTGCATCAACGGGACAAGATTCCTCACAAAGTCCACAGTAAATACATTTCATCATATCAATATCATATCGAGTAGTTTTTCGACTTCCATCTGCTCTTTCAGAAGATTCAATTGTAATTGCCTGGGCAGGGCATACTGCTTCGCACAATTTACAAGCAATACATCTTTCTTCGCCATCAGGATATCTTCTTAAAGCGTGTTCTCCTCTGAAACGGGGACTGATTTTACCCTTTTCAAATGGATAGTTAATTGTTTTTTTTGGTTTAAAAAATTCTCGTAAGGCGATGGTAAGACCACCTAAAAAATCTAACATAAAAATTGTTTTAAATATTCTTGAAATTTTCATAATTAATTTGTTGGTAAAAGGTTAAAGTAAAATAAAAAACTTGCTGTAAGTACTACCCACGTTAGCGATAAAGGTAAAAAAATTTTCCAACCTAGTCTCATTAATTGATCATATCTATATCTTGGAACAATTGCCTTTACTAAAGCAAAGAGTATAAAAAGAAATAGTATCTTTAAGATTAACCATATAGCTCCAGGAATTACATTAAAAGGAAATAAATCTATAGGTGAAAGCCATCCACCTAAAAATAGAACTGACCCCATTGCGCACATAAGAAGAATGTTTGCATACTCTCCTAACCAAAACATCGCGTACATCATTCCAGAATATTCAGTTTGATATCCTGCAACAAGTTCAGCTTCGGCTTCAGGTAAGTCAAATGGTGGTCGATTTGTTTCAGCTAGAGCAGAGATAAAAAAAATTACAAACATTGGAAATAATGGAATTACAAACCATAAGCTTTCCTGTGCCATAACTATATCATTTAAGTTTAACGAACCCACACAAAGCAAAACATTAATTATAATAACACCAATTGAAACCTCATAAGATACCATTTGAGCTGCTGATCTAATTGCACCTAAAAAAGGATATTTTGAATTTGAGGCCCACCCACCCATAATAATTCCATAAACACCCAATGATGAAACTGCAAATAAATAGAGAATACCAACGTTAATGTCCGCCAATACTTGAGTTGCACTAAATGGAATAACTGCCCATGAGATTAACGCCAAAGTCATGGTGACAATTGGAGCTAATATAAAGATTACTTTATTAGAACTTGAAGGAATAATAACTTCTTTAAACATATATTTTAGTGCATCAGCCAAAGATTGAAGTAAACCAAAGGGTCCTACAACATTTGGTCCCTGTCTTTTTTGAACAAATGCCCAAATACGACGATCAAGCCAAACAATCATCGCGACGGAAATAAGGACTGGTACTAATAAAAATAAGATTTTATATGTCTCTGAAAAAATTATACTTAAATATTCCATTTTATTAACCTTCTGTACCTGTTAATTTTAAATTAACTTTGGCTGTTTTGCATTCAAGCATTGTCTTTGAGGCTCTTGCTATCGCATTTGAGTAATAATAATCTTCATTCTCAACTTTTAAAATCTCTTGCTTAAATTCTATATTTTCAACTGTAGAAGATTTAATAGATTTATCTTTTTCAATGAATAAATTAATTTGGTTAAGTAAACTACTATCCAGCTCATCCTTATCATTAAATAATTTTCTATGATTCATTGCTTCTGCTAATTCATTAATTATCAACCAGTCTTCTTTAGCTTCTTCTGGCGGAAAGGAGGCTTTATAGGCCTTTTGTATTTTGCCCTCTAGGTTTGTAAAATAACCATTTTGCTCTGTGTATGCAGCCCCTGGAAGTATAATATCTGCAATCTCAGCTCCTTTATCTCCATGACTTCCTTGATAAATTATAAATTCATTCTTCTTTTCAAATTTAAGATTATCTACTCCTAATAGGTAAACAATTTCAAACATGTGATTTTCTAAATCTTTTAGTACTTCGTTTGAGCCATCTACTGTTTTATACAATCCTAAATCAAAGCTACCAACTGTAGATGCATTTTCTGAAATTGTATTTAAAGAATTCCATTCATCTGACATTTTATTATTTTTTTTTAAAAAAGATTTAACAGATTCAAAAATATATTTCGCAGATTTAGTTTTAAGAGATGACTGACCAAAGATAATTAAAGGTTTTTTAGCCTTTTTAATTAGATTTGATATTTCATGACTATCTTCTGTAATTTTTTTTATATTTTCAATATCACCATCTAAAGACTCATATGGGTAAGTTAGATCACCAACATCATTTAAAGAAATTATTTGTGTTTTATTTTGTAAGTATGCTTTTCTAATACGTGCATTTAAAATTGTTGCTTCATACCTGGGGTTACTTCCTATGAGTAATATAAAATCTGCTTCTTCTATTCCATTAATTGTTGAATTAAATAGATAATTTTCTCTTTTTTTAGAGTTTAAATATGTGTGATCACTTCTTGATTCTATATTATATGAACTAAGTGTTTTATTAAAAAATTCTTTAAATATATAGAGTGTTTCCATATTAACTAGATCACCAGACATTCCACATATTTTATCTTTGTCAGTATTTTTAAACTTGGACTTAATTATATTAAAAACTTCATTCCATGATGCTTTTTCAAATTTACCATTATATTTTATATAAGGTGTGTCTAAGCGTTGGTTTAACAAACCATCGCAAGCATATCTTGTTTTATCTGAAATCCACTCTTCATTAATATCTTCGTTAATTCTTGGTAAAATTCTTTTTACTTCCCAGCCATAGGTGTCAACTCTTATATTTGAACCAATAGCATCCATTACATCGATAGACTCTGTTTTTTTTAACTCCCAAGGTCTAGCCTCAAATACATAGGGTTTAGATGTTAAGGCACCAACAGGACATAAATCTACAACATTGGCTGATAATTCTGATTGCATAGATTGCTCAAGATATGTTGTAATTTCCATATCCTCACCTCTACCTATGGCTCCAATCTCTGTTACACCAGCAACCTCTGTAGCAAATCTAACGCATCTAGTACAGTGTATGCATCTAGTCATTTGTGTTTTGATTAAAGGTCCCATATTTTTTTCAGAGACTGCTCTTTTATTTTCTTTGTATCTAGACTTATCAACACCATAGAACATGGATTGATCTTGTAAATCACACTCTCCTCCTTGATCGCAAACAGGACAATCCAACGGGTGGTTAGCCAACAAAAATTCCATGACTCCTTTTCTTGCTTTTTCAACAAACTCAGTATTTGTTTTAATATTCATTCCTTCTGCCGCTGGCATGGCGCATGAGGCTACAGGTTTGGGAGATTTTTCTAATTCTACTAAACACATTCTGCAATTTCCTGCTATTGATAATTTTTCATGATAACAAAATCTTGGGATTTCAACTCCAGCTTTTTCACAAGCTTGAAGTACAGTTAGCCCCTCTTCAACTTCTATATCAATTTCATTTACTTTTAATTTAAGCATTTTTTTTATCCAATAAGTGTTGATCTACTAAATAGGGAATATTTTTTTCTTTTTTTATAGTTGGGTTAAGATTGTTTCTATCCTCAATCTCTTTTTTAAAATGTCTTAATAATCCTTGTACAGGCCATGAAGAACCCTCACCAAAAGCACAAATAGTGTGTCCCGCAATTTGATTTGTTACGTCTCCCAACATATCAACTTCATCTCTTGATGCTTCACCTTTAGCCATTCTTTCAAGCATTCTCCACATCCACCCTGTACCTTCTCTGCAAGGTGTACATTGACCACAACTTTCATGTTTATAAAATCTAGCAATTCTTGCCATGCATTTAATTATGTCTTGATCTTTATTAATAACAACTATACCTGCGGTTCCTAATCCACTTTTTTCTGCCATTAATGAATCAAAATCCATTGTTAAAGTTTCACAAGTTTTTTGTGGTATTAAAGGCATTGATGAACCACCAGGTATTACAGCTTGTAAATTTTCCCATCCTCCAATTACACCTCCAGCATGAACTTCGATTAGTTCTTTAAGAGATATACTCATTTCCTCTTCAACATTGCATGGGTTATTAACGTTTCCAGAAATACAGAAAATTTTAGTACCTGTATTTTTTGCTTTTCCCAAGGATGCAAACCACTTTCCACCTCTTCTTAATATTGTTGGAATAACTGCTATAGTTTCAACATTGTTAATTATGGTTGGGCAACCGTATAGTCCAATTAAAGCGGGGAAAGGTGGTTTTAATCTAGGTTGACCTTTTTTACCTTCAATACTCTCAAGTAAAGCAGTTTCTTCTCCACATATATATGCTCCTGCTCCATAGTGAATATAAATATCTAAATCCCAACCTGTTCCAGATGCATTTTTTCCTATTAAATTTTTTTCATAAGCCTCATCAATTGCTGCTTGAAGTTTTTCTCCATCTATAAAGTATTCTCCTCTTATGTAGATATAGCAAACGTGTGCTTGAACAGCGTATGCAGCAATCAAACATCCTTCTATTAATTTATGAGGTTCAAATCTTAAAATATCTCTATCCTTACAGGTACCTGGTTCTGACTCATCTCCATTTATAACTAGATAATGAGGTCTTGAACCTAATTCTTTTGGTGCAAAAGACCATTTTAAACCAGTTGGAAATCCAGCACCTCCTCTTCCTCTAAGTTCTGAGGCTTTAACTTCAGTTATTATCCAATCTCTACCTTTATCAATTAAATCTTTAGTATTTATCCAGTCACCTCTTTTTCTTGAAGACTCAACATCTGAACCCTTATCATTATATAAATTCTGAAATATTCTATCTTCGTCTTTAAGCATTTTTTAAATCCATAAGTGTTTTTCTATTATTTTCAGGTTCATTGTTTAAACGACCTCTGTAAGATCCTGGCTTAGGTGTTTCACCAGTTAGGATCTTATCTAAAATTTTTAATGTCTTTTCTTTATCTAAATCTTCATAATAATCATCATTGATCTGTAACATGGGTGCATTAACACAAGCTCCTAAACACTCAACTTCCATCCAAGAACAGCTTTGATCTTTTGATAATTCATTTTCATTTTCAGAAATTTTTTCTTTGCACGCTTCAACAAGTTTATAAGCACCTCTAATCATGCATGGTGTAGTTGTGCAAATTTGTATAAAATGTTTACCAACTGGAGCTAGATTATACATTGTATAAAATGTTGCCACTTCGTAAACTTTTATATAAGGCATATCTAAAAATTTACCAATATACTTCATAGCAGCTAATGGAATCCAATTACTATTTTGTTTCTGCGCTATATAAAGTAAAGCCATTACTGCACTTTGCTGTTTATCCTTTGGATATTTTGCAATAATTGATTTGGCAGCTTCTAATGAGGCTGAATTAAAATCAAAATTCTCAGGCTGTTCTTTTGAAGGTCTTCTTAAACTCATTATCTATCTACCTCTCCAAAAACTATATCTAGTGAGCCTAATACAGCAGGCACATCAGCAAGCATATGACCTTTAATCAGGTAATCCATTGCAGCCAAATGAGAAAATCCTGGGGCTCTTATTTTACACTTATATGGTTTGCTAGAACCATCAGATATTAGGTAAACACCAAACTCACCTTTGGGAGCTTCAACGGCTGTATAAATTTCATCTTTATCAACACGATAACCTTCCGTAAATAGTTTGAAATGATGAATTAAAGCTTCCATAGATTGTTTGATATCCTTTTTGGGTGGTGGACTAATCTTTCCATCGGACGATTTAACTGGTCCTTTTGTCATTTTAGCAAGACATTGTTTGATTATGGAAACACTCTCTCTCATTTCATCAATTCTACATAAATATCTGTCATAACAATCTCCATTTTTTCCAACAGGTATTTTAAATTCTAACTGTTCATAACACTCATATGGTTGTGATTTTCTTAAATCCCAAGGAACACCAGATCCTCTAATCATGACACCACTAAAAGAATAGTCTAAAGCATCTTCTTTAGTAACGATTCCAATATCAACATTTCTTTGTTTAAATATTCTATTGTCAGTCAATAATGTTTCTAGATCATCTATTATCTTGGGAAATGACACACAAAATTTACCTATATCTTCTTCTAACCCCATTGGTAAATCTTGATGAACTCCACCTGCTCTAAAATAATTAGCATGTAATCTTGAGCCAGAGGCTCTTTCATAAAAAGTCATTAAAGTTTCACGCTCTTCAAAACCCCATAGTGAAGGTGTTAACGCACCAACATCTAACGCTTGAGTTGTTACATTTAATATGTGGCTTAAAATTCTTCCAATTTCACAAAACATGACTCTTATGAACTGAGCTCTAATTGGCACATCAATTTTTAAAATTTTTTCTATAGCTAAAGCAAAAGCATGCTCTTGGTTCATAGGAGCAACATAATCAAGTCTGTCAAAATAAGGTACAGCTTGCATGTATGTTTTGTTTTCTATTAATTTTTCAGTACCACGATGTAATAATCCAATATGTGGATCTGCTTTTTCAACAACTTCACCGTCTAATTCTAAGATTAATCTTAAAACACCATGAGCAGCTGGGTGTTGAGGTCCAAAATTAAGATTTAGAGTTTTAGTTTTTTTTGTCATTTTCTTGATCTGTCTGTTTTTTTATGTACTTCGTTCCCTCCCAGGGACTTTCATAATCAAAATTTCTATAATTTTGTTCTAATTTAACTGGTTCTTTGATTACTTTTTTTTGATCCTCACTATACCTAACCTCGGTATGACCAGTTAAAGGGAAATCTTTTCTCAAAGGATGCCCCTCAAAATCATAATCAGTAAGTATTCTTCTTAAATCAGGATGATCTTTAAATTTAACTCCATACATGTCAAAAACTTCACGCTCCATCCAATTTGCAGCAGGATAAATGGGGGTTAAAGATGGTATAACTTCATTTTCACTTATTAAATAACTTAATATAATTCGCTGGTTAAATTCATGACTTAAAAATAAATACACAATTTTAAAACGTTGAGTATTTTCTGGATAATCAACAACAGTAATATCAATTAACTGTCTAAATTTTGTATTTTCGTTATTCTTTATATGTAAAGTAACATCTATTAAATCTTCATTATCAATAGTGATATATAGCTGTTCATGTCTAATCTCAGTTTTTTTAATCTTAGTGGTAAGTTCTGAGTTAATTTTTTTTTCAAGATCTATTAAATTTTGCATATAAATTATCTTTCAAAAGATCCTTTGTTTCTAATTTTTTTTTGTAACTGCATAATACCGTAAAGCAATGCTTCGGCAGATGGCGGACAACCGGGCACATATATATCTACCGGAACTATCTTATCGCATCCACGAACTACAGAGTATGAATAGTGATAATAGCCACCACCATTTGCACAGCTTCCCATAGAAATCACATATCTTGGTTCTGGCATTTGATCATAAACTTTTCTTAATGCTGGAGCCATTTTATTAGTTAAAGTCCCAGCTACTATCATCACATCTGATTGCCTTGGTGAGCCTCTGGGTGCAGCACCAAATCTTTCTAGGTCATACCTAGGCATTGCTGTTTGCATCATTTCAACAGCGCAACAAGCTAAACCAAATGTCATCCAGTGTAATGATCCAGCTCTTGACCAGTTTATTAAATTATCAAGAGAAGTTGTTATAAAACCATTTTTACTAAAATCTTCAGAAAGTATCTTAAACTCTTCTGGAATTTCTTTATTTTTATTTTCTAAATTCATAGTTTAAAATTTTATTCCCAATCTAGAGCACCTTTTCTCCACTCATAAATAAAACCGATTGTAAGTATAAATAAAAAAATCATCATTGAGGAAAAACCTAGCAGACCTATATTTCCCAAAGAGATTGCCCAAGGAAAAAGGAAGGCTATCTCAAGATCAAAAATTATAAAAAGGATTGCTACTAAATAAAATCTAACATCAAATTCTATCCTAGAATCTTCAAAAGGTTCAAATCCACATTCATATGCTGATAATTTTTCTGGATCAGGATGTTTTGGTGAAAGAATTAAATTAATTACTACAAAAGCACAACTCAGGCCAAGAGCTATTATTAAAAATAATATAATAGGTAGATAGTCTTTTAAAAATTCTGAAAGCATGAAGTCTATATAGCAGTTTTTATGTCATGTTGAAGTGCTCATACGTCACAATTTATGTGATATTCACATTAAAAAGACTAAAAAAGTGGCGGGAGTGAAGGGACTCGAACCCTCGACCTATCGCGTGACAGGCGATCGCTCTAACCAACTGAGCTACACCCCCACTTTTACTAGTTTTGGTGGGTAGTAAAGGACTCGAACCTTTGACCCCCTCGGTGTAAACGAGATGCTCTACCAGCTGAGCTAACCACCCTAAACCAAAATTATCGTTTAGTTATAACAATTATATATGAAAGTCAAAACAGATATTAAACAAGAAAAGGATGTAAAATGGTAATTATTGAATACTAGCTTGTGATTTATCTTCAGATTTAGAAATTTTTTCGATCTCAACCCACTCAACTCTTTTCAGCTCTTTAGTTAAAGCTATTTTTAAGACTTCGTCAGCATGCTCAACTGGAGTAATTTTTATATCATCAATAATTTTCTTAGGCATATCAACTAGATCTTTTTCATTTTCTTTGGGAATTATAACTTGTTTTATTCCAGCTCTATGTGCTGCTAATAATTTTTCTTTTAATCCACCAATTGGCAATACTTGACCCGTCAATGTCACTTCACCTGTCATAGCAACATCTCTTCTGACTGGGTTATTTGTGATTGCAGAAACTATTGAAGTAACCATTCCAATACCTGCTGATGGTCCGTCTTTAGGTGTTGCTCCTTCTGGAACATGAATATGAAAATCCTTTTTTTCAAATAAAGGCGGAATAATTCCATAATCTAAACTTTTTGATCTAATGAAAGATTTTGCAGCCTTGATAGATTCTTGCATCACGTCTCCAAGTTTTCCAGTAATTTGCATTCTACCCTTTCCAGGCATAATAACAGTTTCAATTTTAAGAATTTCCCCACCATATTCAGTCCATGCTAAACCTGTGACAACACCAATCTTGTCCTCGTTTTCAAGTTCACCAAATTTAAATTTTTGTATTCCTAGATATTCATGTAAATTTTTTAAATCAATCTTCACTTCTTTTTCTTCACCAGTTACAACTTTTTTTACAACTTTTCTCGCAACTTTAGAAATTTCTCTTTCTAAATTTCTAACACCAGACTCTTTTGTGTAACTTTGAATAATTTCTTTAATAATATCCTCAGAAAGTGTCATCTCTTTTTCTTTGACACCGTTGTCTTTGATTTGTTTTGGTAAAAGATATTTATTAGCAATATTAATTTTTTCATCCTCAGTGTAACCAGCCAATCTAATTACTTCCATTCTATCTAATAATGGCGGTAATATATTTAATGTGTTTGCAGTTGTTACAAACATAACATCGGATAGGTCGTAATCTACTTCTAGGTAATGATCATTAAATGTTGAATTTTGCTCTGGGTCTAGTGCTTCTAATAATGCTGAAGACGGATCACCTCTATAGTCATTTCCAATTTTATCAATTTCATCAAGAAGAATTAAAGGGTTTTTAGTTCCTGCTTTCTTCATCATTTGAATAATTTTTCCCGGTAAAGATCCTATATAAGTCCTTCTGTGACCTCTAATCTCAGCTTCGTCTCGCATGCCACCCACAGAAACTCTAACAAACTCCCTATTAGTTGCTCTTGCAATTGATTTACCTAAAGATGTTTTACCAACTCCTGGAGGGCCAACCAGGCATAAGATTGGGCCTTTAATTTTTTCCATTCGTTTTTGAACAGCTAAAAATTCAATAATTCTTTCTTTAACTTTTTCCAAACCAAAATGATCTCCATCAAGTACCGCTAGTGCTTTCTTGAGATCAATAGCAACTTCACTTTTTTTAAACCAAGGAAGATCAGTCATCCAATCTAAATAATTCCTGATAACAGTAGCCTCTGCAGACATTGGGCTCATATTTTTTAATTTTTTAAGCTCAGCCATACATTTCTTTTCAACATCTTTTGGCATTTTTGCTTTAATAATTAATTTATTTAAACTTGATGTCTCATCTTTTCCATCTTCAATTTCGCCTAATTCCTTTTGAATAGCTTTAAGTTGCTCGTTTAAATAATATTCTCTTTGAGTTTTTTCCATTTGAGTTTTTACTCTGCCTCTAATTCTTTTCTCAACTCCAATAATGCTAGTTTCATTATCCATTATTTTAATTATAAAATTGAGTCTTTTCTTAACATCTATGGTTTCAAAAATTTGTTGTTTCTCTGAAATAGTTGCCGTTAGGTGAGACGCAATATTATCAGCAATATGGGATGCATTAGTTAATTTTTTAATATTATTAATTGTTTCACTTGATATTTTTTTTATTAACTGAAGTTAGTTTTTCTAGTCTTCTTACAGCAGTCATTGCTAGTGGCATTAAGTCTTCATCTTTAGTTACCACATCATGATGATGAGCATATTCACAAACAATAAATTTCTCATTATCTTTAAAATCTAAGATTTTAACTCTTTTGCTTCCTTCAACTAAAACTTTTACTGTGCCATCTGGTAATTTTAATAATTGTAAAATATTACCTTCACAACCATACATAAAAACATCAGTTTTTTTAGGGTCGTCTATTTCTGAATTTTTTTGGGTAACTAGAACAATTTTTTTGTCCTTTTTCATAACTTCATTTAAAGCAGCAATAGATTTATCTCTGCCCACAAATAACGGAATAACCATATTTGGAAATACAACAATATCTCTTAACGGTAATAAAGGTCTTTCAATTTTAACATCCATTATCTAAATATGGATATTAAATATAATATTGCAATAGCTATTTATTACTTATTAACGTGAAATTAAGCAGCTGAAGTTTTATCAGTCTTAGTTTTAGTGCTATTTTTTGAATGAACTATGATTGGTTGGGATAGGCCTTTGGCCGCACTAGCGTCTACAATAACTTCCTCAACATCGTCTTGACTTGGTAGATCGTACATCGTTTTTAATAAAATATTTTCCAAGATTGATCTAAGACCTCTAGCCCCAGTTTTCTTATTAATTGCTTTTTGCGCAATCTCTTTAATTGCATTTTCTTTAAAGTTTAATTTAGCACCATCTAGTTTAAATAATTCTTGATATTGTTTAATTAAGGAGTTTTTTGGTTCTTGTAATATCTTAATTAAAGTTTTTTCATCAAGATCTTCTAAGGTTGCTATCATTGGAAGTCTGCCAATAAATTCTGGGATTAAACCATACTTTAACAAATCTTCAGGTTCTAAAGTTTTCATCCACTCACCTGTTTTTTTATCATCTGTTTTTTTAACATTCGCACCAAATCCAATTGATGTACCTTTATCTCTTTGAGATATTATTTTATCTAGGCCAGCAAATGCTCCCCCACAAATAAATAAAATGTTTGTAGTATCAACTTGTAAAAATTCTTGTTGTGGATGTTTTCTTCCTCCTTGAGGTGGAACGCTTGCTACTGTGCCTTCCATAATTTTTAATAGTGCTTGTTGCACACCTTCGCCAGATACATCTCTGGTAATTGATGGGTTTTCTGACTTTCTGCTAATCTTATCAACCTCATCTATATATACAATTCCACGTTGTGCTTTTTCAACGTTGTAATCAGCAGCTTGTAATAATTTTAAGATTATATTTTCAACATCTTCACCAACATAACCTGCTTCAGTTAAAGTGGTTGCATCTGCCATTGTAAATGGAACGTCAAGAATTCTTGCCAGTGTTTGAGCCAATAAAGTTTTCCCACACCCTGTAGGACCAACTAAAAGAATATTTGATTTTGAAAGTTCAACTGTTTTACTTGTTTTGCTCTCGTAATTAAGTCTTTTATAATGATTATGAACAGCAACTGATAAAACTTTTTTTTGCATGAGGCTGACCAATAACATAATCATCTAATACAGCACAAATTTCTTTTGGTGGTGGTAATCCATCTTGATGTTTAACAAATGTGTCCTTACTTTCTTCTTTGATTATATCCATGCAAAGTTCAACACATTCATCACATATAAATACAGTTGGACCTGCAATAAGTTTTCTAACTTCATGCTGGCTCTTGCCACAAAAAGAACAGTAAAGAATATTTTTATTATTTGTTGTCATAAATTTATAAACGAATCAATTAAGATACTTTAATATAGATGACTCATACTAATCAAGTATCAGTTTAGTGGGGTGTCAAGATGTAGTGTATTAAGATCTATTTTCGACTACTGCGTCAATCAAACCAAACTCTTTTGCAGTATCTGGAGTCATAAAGTTATCACGTTCTAGTGCTTTTTTCACATCATCAACAGATTTTCCAGTATGTTTTGAATAAATCTCGTTAAGTCTTTTCTTTAAGTCCATAACTTCGTTAGCATGAATCTCAATATCAGTAGCTTGCCCTTGATAACCAGCAGAAGGCTGGTGAACCATAATTCTAGAATTTGGTAAAGAAAATCTTTTACCTTTTTTACCTGCAGCTAATAAAAATGAACCCATTGATGCAGCTTGACCAATACATAATGTTGAAACATCTGGCTTAATATATTGCATGGTATCATAAATCCCAAGACCTGCTGTCACTAATCCTCCAGGACTATTAATATATAAATTAATTTCTTTTTTTGGATCTTCAGACTCTAAAAACAAAAGTTGAGCTGTAACTAAAGATGCTACGTTATCATTTATTGGTCCTACTAAAAAAATAATTCTTTCTTTAAGAAGTCTTGAGTAAATATCATAAGCTCTCTCACCTTTATTTGATTGCTCAACAACCATTGGTACTAGAGTATTCATTTGATCTGATAAGTTTGTTGTCATAAGTTGATTCTTTTACTTATACAACTTGTGATTACTTTTTACTAACTTTTTTTGCTGAAGATTTTTTAGATACTGAAGGTTCTGGCTTTTTTTCAATTTTAGCAGGCTTTGAAGCTTTTTTTTCCTCAGGATGATCGTGGTCATGATTATGATCTTGTTTTTGGTGTTCTTTTAAAATTTTTTCTGCTTCTTCTTTACTAATTTCTTTTTTAGATGGTTTCGCTTTAGTTTTAATTAGATCAATAATTTTTTCCTCATACACAGTTCCTCTTAAACTGGCTAATGCTGATGGATTTTTTTGGTAAAATTCCATTACCATCTTTTCTTGACCAGGCATCATTCTAAGTTGTTTTTGAACTTCAGCTTGAACTTCCTGTTCAGTTACTTTGATTTTATTTTGTTCACCAAATTCATTTAAGATTAATCCAACTTTAATTCT